>NZ_CP019225.1:1045112-1088204 GCF_010222815.1 Synechocystis sp. CACIAM 05
ACTTTAGTGCCTTGAAACGAGCTAGAATGTACGCTTCTATTGACACGTCTCTTGATGAAATTATCCGTTCTTACTGTGGCATTTAGCGTCTCAGCCTTATTTGAAACTACTATACAAGTTACTTTTGCCGGGGTTTACCCCCTATAGTCCATAAACCAACAGAGCTTAAGTACTATTAGCTTGGTTGGATAATCCTCAATGTCCATCAAAATTTTTCCAGAAGATGACTAACAAAAAAGGGAATGACTTCAAATTGATTTTGATATAGTTCCACCAACGTCACTGGAGCTTCCGGTGGAATCATGCCCGATTGATACTGCAAAACAATTAGCATATTCCAAAAAGCAAAAAACGCTGTGACAAAAGCGGCCCATTTCTGCCAGCGACGACCAGAAATTTTTTGCCAAAAACTAGCTATGCCGAATACAAATAAAAAAGTGCAATTACTAAACATTCTCCCCCCCACACTAGCGCCCTGCCACCAAGACCACCAAGCGGCAATAAAGTAAACTTGAGCCAAGAAAGTTACCAAGAAAATGGTGTTTAAACGGGGTAACAGTCTCCAACCTAGCACTAAACCAACCACCGCTAGTAAGGTTATGGGGTGCCAAATAAATAAGCCCCGATGACCGGAGAATAATACTTGCCAGAGGGATGGTTGCAACCAATTGAAACTGCCCCCGTGACCCGTAGCTTGTCCTTCTTCTAAATAGGGAATGCGCTCAATGCCACCATACTGCCAAAGATAAATTAATAGCTGGGGAATTTGCATTAGCACCGCCACTGTTAGCATTACTAATAGTGGTTGCCAAAATCTTCTTTTAGTAATATTGGTAAAAATAGTTTGACTAACTTTGCACCAATGAATTGCTGAAATGGTTGTTAAACTCGGTTGTTGATTACCCAATGGTTGCGTTTCAAACCCGATCGCCGCCACCAATATCGGTGCGAGGAAAAATAGCACATCCTGAGGCCGTACCCAAGTGGCAAAGGCGATCGCCAAACCGAGGATAATCTGCCAATGGCCATTAGTTAACCAAGGTTTAGTGAATATGCCGTACAAAAATAAGGCGATTAAAAAAGCGGAAACGGCATGGGACATGGACACTTCTAGGAATAGGTAATAGCTCAATGGTGAAGCAAACCAAATTCCACCTACGGCCATTAAACAACTTATGTGGGAAAAATAACGCCGAGCAAAACGATAACTCAGGGCTAAACCAGTGATGCCCAAACCAACGCTTCCCAAGCAATAAAATAGTTCATAGGGCCAAGACATACCATTAATGGGAATAGCATTATTAAACTGATGTAAAGTCAGGGCAACTACATGACCTAGAGCAAAGAATGGTAACAGAACTATGCCTAGCCCCACCGTGTATTTGCTGTATTCTGGAATGGGCCCAAATACCCGGGGACTGCTGTTGAATTGTCCTGCGGTTTCAGCATAATAGCTATATTCGTTATCTACCCTGAGATTACCATCAAATAACAGAGATCTCAGGGGAGTGTAATAGCCCAATCCATCACCGTACACCCCAAAGCCAGTGACAAAAAACTTAAGTAGAAAAATCCCCAGGGTAACAGCTATGGCAAGTAAAAAGCAGTATTTAAGATTTTTTTCGTCGTTAATGAAGTGAAAAAATTTACCTACCATTATCCATTCCTTCCATCACACCAATGGGCTACAAATTAAGCTTTCTTTTTCGGTTTACGCCAGACCCAAAGAAAGTTAGTGGCCATGCTCCAAAATACGGTAATCATGGTGGCAACGATCGCCGCTATTTTATGGTCCCAGCTCAACTTATTGCCCAAAATTACAATAATTAAACTCCAGAGAAAAAAGCCACTGAAATTGGCCACATGGTATTCCCAACAGCGTTGCCAAGAAAGGTTAGGATTACGAAATGCCCAGAGGTCAATCGCCCCGTAACGAATGATGGTAATAACTTCGGCGGAGAGGACGGAAGCCCAGGTGAGTCCCATGCCGAGGGACACTTTGAACCAATCCAAGAGGACAACGTTCAAAACCATGGCAATAATGCCAATGATCCACCAGCGCACCATGGCGTTTTGCCAAAGGCGTTGTAAATAAACGGGCAAGGTTTCCCTGGTAATCATGGCAAAGTCAGTAAAGGGCAGATAATCCGGCTATTATACTGGTCAATGTTCTAGGAAAATTGGCATCTAATTGCAAATAGGGGCTAAATTTTTCCCCTGCAGGGTAACGCAAAGTTTTGGAGCTTGGCCCTGAATTGATGCAACGACAAACTGGCAAACTAAATCATCTTTTTTATGTCTTCCCCTCTGGTTCTTCCCAGTGATGGCCACTATTGGCTTAAAAATGCCCATATTCCCCCCAATTTGGTCAAAACCAAGGTAAATTTTCCCAAAAATTTTCAGTTTCCCAGGCCTTGGGAGGATTTAGGACTTTATCATCTAGAAATTGCCGACGGCAAAATCAAAAATATCGTTGCTGTTGGGCAGGGGGAAGAGTCCGATTTAGTTACCGACGATGGTGTCCCCAGGGTGGATTTGAGTAAAAGAATGATCTTGCCCTGTTTTGTGGATATGCATACCCACTTAGATAAGGGCCATATCTGGGGGCGATCGCCAAATGTTGATGGAACCTTTTCTGGAGCCATTGCTAGCACGGAAAGGGATGCTGAATTGCACCATAGCCCAGAAGATATTTACCGCAGAATGGAATTTGCCCTCCAATGTAGCTATGCCCATGGCACGGCAGCGGTGCGTACCCACATAGAAATGGGTGGTCAGAAAAGTCAGATTGCTTGGCAAACTTTTCAACAACTGCGCCAAGCCTGGGCCGATCGCCTAACTTTACAGGGGGTGGCGATGGTTACCACGGACTATTATCTAAGCCCCGCAGGGGAAAAGTTAGCAGACCAGATGGCCCATGGGGGAGGAATTCTGGGGGGAGTGGCCTACGCTGGGCCCCAGGTGGAAGCCCAGTTAAACCGTTTGATGACCCTAGCCCAAGCCAGAAATCTAGACATTGACCTGCACGTAGACGAAAATGGCGATCGCCGCTCCCGAGTATTGCATCAAGTAGCCGCCATCGCCTTAAAAGTCGGTTTCACCGGTCAAATTGTCTGTGGGCACTGTTGCAGTTTGGATATGCAATCCCCCCAGCAAGTCCAGCAAACATTGGCTTTAGTCAAACAGGCTAATATCGCTATCATTAGTTTGCCCCTTTGTAACCTGTACCTCCAGGGCCGCCATCAACCCCAGAAACCGGCCTGGAGAGGAATTACCAAAGTTCATGCCATTCACGCGGAGGGCATTCCCCTCGTCTTTGCCAGTGATAACTGTCGGGATCCGTTTTTTCCCTTTGGTGACCATGATGGCCTGGAAATTTTGAACCAATCCGTACGCATTGGCCAATTGGATCCTCCCTACGGTCGCTGGTGTGCCACCGTTAATCAAACCCCTGCCCAATTAATGGGACTTGCCGACTACGGCCGCCTTGCTGTGAACGGTCCAGCGGATCTAGTTATCTTTCCAGCCCGTTATTTCAGTGAGCTCTTTTCCCGCCCCCAAGGCGATCGCCTAGTGATACGCAAAGGAAAAGCCACCCACAAAAAAACACCGCACTACCAAGAGTTAGATGATTTGATGGGAGCTTGAGGCAGTCAGTCCGGCCAAAGCTAATCATATTTGCGGCCAGCCAGTGGACTAACCGAGTTTAAAAACATGGGGAAAAGCACTCTTCACCATCAATCGGTCTTGCTTTGACAGAGAGCCAACACAGTCGAGGATATACTTGTGTTCTAGGGTGAACAGTTTCATCCTCACCACCGAAGGCGTAAACAATCCCGCTGAACGGGTGTCTTCAATGGGGGTATCGAGGGGCCAGGGGGCATTTTTTGCCGAAGTGATCATAGCCATAACACTGTGACCAATGCGGTTATTAAAAGCGGGGGCGTCGGACAAAATTAAAGCGGGGCGACGAATATCAGATTGCCTATCCGTGAAGGGAACTGGGACAATGACGACGTCAAATTGTTCGTAAATTGTATTCATAGGTGTCGGTATGCAGAATTATCAGCTTCAGAATTCCATTCGGTCATAGTGTCGGCGGTGGCAGCCATATAGTCGGCCCCAGCTTCCCCAACTTTGCCGGGGGCAGGACCTTGGGCCCTCTCAGCTTGGGGAAGGACCATTCCCTGGGGGGCAACTAACACAATAACTTCTACGGAAGTACCAGCTGGACACGGTAAATCCTGGAGCAGGAGCGTGCCATCTTCTGTCAATGTCGTAGCTAGTTTGTAAGCATTGATAGACATTATGTAGCAGTGTGAAATGTGGACCCTTTACAACCAAAAGAGTTTTAAATTTTCAACATTATCTTAGGCAATGATGAACCAGTGCAAAATAGATACTGAGGAGAAAATAGTCTTTGGTCGGATAGAAGACATATTAGCAGAAAAGTAAACAATTCGTGGGAATAGTCACCTTTATAATTGTTTTTAACTCCGACAACCATAATCAGTCAGACCATGTATTGTCAATATTTACAGAACCTTTATTAGATAAGCCCTTTGCCCGGGACGACAAGCTAAAGTATGTACTAGTAAAATTCATTACTTTAAGATGAGAACTGTTCTCCAACTTCACTTCTGGATGGTTTTTGTCCCAAGTTTTGAACCAGCATGGGCCAGGAACCAAAGTAAACGATAATACTTTTTTCCCATTATTTTCCCAAGGAAATCTCCCTGGGTGGATGCAGTTATTACTTATCAATCTCAAGTTTAAAAGCTAGCTAGAAGATTTTAGGTCTTGGTGGTCATAGACAAAATTGTCTGAGGGCGGCGGCGGTAGCTTCGGGTTGTTCCAGATGGGGCACATGGCCACAGGCATCAAGCCAGATTAATTGACTCTGGGGCAAAAGATTTTGGAATCGTTCAGCCGCTCTAACACCCAAAATTTTGTCCTGTTTACCCCAAATAATTAGGCTAGGCAAAGTAATTTGCCCCAATTGCTCGGCAAAGGAGCCATAACCACCACTTTTACTGAAGGCAATCAGTCCTTCGCTCCAACCCGGGCAGGTTAAATGGGCAGCGGCACAGAGGCGGGCATCTTCACTGGCTAGACTCCGGTTGTAATAGGCGGTCTGGCCAATACTTTGTCTGACCTGTGGGCTGGCTAAAAAATTGGTTAGCCAACGGTCCAACGGTGGAAACATGAGCCGACTGGCAAAGGGTTGTTTCGCGAGGCCAGCACTATCTATTAGCACTAGTTTTTTGACCCGTTCGGGAAAGCTGAGGCAAAAATCTAGGGCCACTGCTCCCCCCATGGATACCCCCACTAAGGTAATGGGTTCTTGAATAATTGTTTGCCAAAAGTGGTCTAGGTGAATTTTGATGTTGGCTGGGGTGGGTAGTAATATCTTGGATCTAGTTGTGAAACCAAATCCCAGCAAATCAATGGCGATCGCCCGAAAATCTTTTTTGATTAGGGGGAGTAGGCGACGAAACTCCAACACCGAACTGTCAAAGCCATGTAAAAAAAGCATGGGTTCCCCCTGGCCTCCATCCATATAGTTGGTGTCCACGGTGATGGCACTGGGGTGGTCTGGGCCATGGATGGTTAGGGAAACTTGTTGCATTTGTCGCCAACATTCCCAGGAGGTTGCTTCAGTAAATGCCGGTGCGGGAAGAGTTAGGGAAGGAGTCATACTCAAATGGTGCTGGCTAAAAATGGCGATCGATAATTGGGGTTAGGAGAAATTGGCCTACCCAAAAACCCCTGGGGAAGCCGTGGTAGGATTAGGCGAACATGATCTCCCGAGGAAAATTGGGGCGAAACTCACTATGGATTCAGGCAAAATCGTGGCCATTGTCACCGGTGCCATCTCAATTATTTTAGCTGTAGCGTATCTAGTTTTAGTACAAATTCTCGACTTTCGTGGCGAAATGGTGCCAGCGCCGATGGAAACCATGGGCCTGCTCACCCACATTACGGCGATCGCCAACGGCTCATTGTTGCCCTTCAGTTGAGAATTGCCAGTTAGTTATCCCCTAACCACGAACAGGGTCAGCTATAATCAGAGCTGTACAAATCTTTACATTAAGTATTGCCATGGCTGTCTCGGCAAAAGTTGAAATTTATACATGGAGCACTTGCCCTTTTTGCATGAGAGCCCTGGCGTTATTGAAACGTAAAGGAGTAGAGTTCCAAGAATATTGCATTGACGGCGACAACGAAGCAAGGGAAGCCATGGCGGCAAGGGCTAACGGCAGAAGGAGCTTGCCCCAAATTTTTATTGACGACCAACACATTGGTGGCTGTGATGACATCTACGCTCTAGATGGTGCAGGCAAGTTGGACCCCCTGCTCCAATAGTTGGGCTGGCTAATCGGTATCTATATTATTTGTCTTCAACTCTATATTATTTGTCTTCAACCATTACGGCTTCTGCCCCCATCCCAAGGATATTGACCCTGTGAAACTGGCTTTTATTATCGATCCCCTAGAAAAACTCGATCCGGGCCATGATTCCACCGTTGCCATCATGGAAGCGGCCCAAAAGTTGGGACACGAAGTTTTTGTCACATCAGTGGGGGATTTGGCCGTTATCAATGGCCAGGCCTGGGCCAAATTAGCGGCGTTACGCCTTCAGCCTGTGATTTTGGTCGATGGGCACTGGCAAGTTTCCCAACCTTGGTCCGAACTGTCCGAATCCCAGTGGATGGCCCTGACGGAATGCCAAGCAGTCTTTATGCGTAAGGATCCGCCGGTGACCGTGCAATATCTCTACGCCACCTTCATTTTGGAGTTACTAGCCCCCACCAAGACCATGGTGATCAATTCCCCCCAGGGGCTACGGGAAGCCAATGAAAAAATGTACACCCTGCAGTTTGCTGCGGTGATGCCTCCCACGGTGGTTAGTTTGGACAAGGGCCTGATCCGCCAGTTTTTGGAAGAGCACGGGGCGGCAGTGTTAAAACCCTTGGGAGGTAAGGCCGGGGAGGGAATTTTGTTTCTCGATCCTGGCGATCGAAACTTCAACTCCCTGGTGGAGATTAGTACCCAACATGGCAAAGAGCCGGTAATGGTACAGCGTTTTCTGCCAGAAGCGAAGGAAGGTGATAAGCGAATTATCCTGCTGGATGGTGATCCCATTGGGGCCGTTAATCGCATTCCCAGTGGGGCAGAATTCCGGGGCAATATGGCGGTTGGTGGTCAAGTAGCTCCCACTACCATTACCTCCAGGGAAATAGAAATTTGCGCTTTGCTAAAACCCAAATTGCAGGCTGACGGTTTATATTTTGTCGGTATTGATGTTATCGGAGGCTACCTAACAGAAGTCAATGTCACAAGTCCGACGGGGATCCGGGAGATTGATCGCCTTGAGGGAGTCCGCCTGGGAGAAAAAGTAATTTACTGGTTGGAAAAACAATTTTAGCCTGGGATCAAGACAGCTCAATCTCAGCAAGTTTGGTTAAAAAAAGATTATTAGTTGGGCGTTCAGTTATTTGAGCCACTATTTTAATATTGTTTTTTCTTGATCCCTGACCTTTTTTGTTCCATTCCATTCCATAATCTAAAGATTTTGTTACCCGTTAAGGTCGGGTGCTGTGTCAAACGTATCGATTTGTAAAACGAATATTAAGACAACCTGAAGAGAATTTCCTTTCATCGGGGAGGTAAAGGCAGACAGGGTAACTGTTTAATGCGGATTTGCCCCCTTGGTTGAATAGGGCAAAATATAAACATCTAGAAAGTTCGAGCTGATATTTTTCAAAAATTTTAACAATCCCCTAATTCCTCCCCGCACCCCAATGAAAACCGCTAACTTTATCACCTCATCTTGCCGTTATTGCCGCTACTACCAGGCTGAAGGTAGGCGAGGCGGCACTTGCAGTCAACTCAATGTGCCAGTACAGGGACAGTGGAAGGCCTGTGCCCTAGCAGCAAAACCCTTTGCCGGTCCCTGGGAGAACCTCGAAGATGTGGTGTATTTAGAACATGCCTATGCTTTGACCAGTAAAGATGCTCTAGTGGAACAATCGCCAGAAACTATCGCCACTACGGCCGAAGCGGCATAGACGGCATAATTGGGGTAATGGACTCTTAAAGGGTGTTAAGGGTATTTGCCATAGTGGAGACTGTTTTCGGGGAAGTTTTGGGGTCAATTTTCCGGCATAGTGGCATAG
Source organism: Synechocystis sp. CACIAM 05 (assembly GCF_010222815.1). GTDB lineage: Bacteria > Cyanobacteriota > Cyanobacteriia > Cyanobacteriales > Microcystaceae > Synechocystis. Next base: position 1,053,293 of record NZ_CP019225.1, read on the forward strand.
TAGGGCTGAACAGGGGGGCGTTGGTCTGATCAGCTTAGGGGAGCCAGGGATATTGGCTAAAATCCGGGGGGCGTTTTTCCAGGAAGGCTTGTTTGCCTTCACTGCCCTCTTCGGTCATGTAATAAAGCAAAGTAGCGTTGCCTGCTAGTTCCTGTAATCCAGCCTGGCCGTCACAGTCGGCATTGAAAGCAGCTTTAAGACAGCGGATAGCCAGGGGACTTTTGCTCAAGATTTCCTTCGCCCATTGGATACCTTCTTCCTCCAGGCGATCGACGGGAACAACGGTGTTCACCATGCCCATACGTTCTGCTTCCTGGGCAGAGTATTGGCGGCAAAGATACCAAATTTCCCTGGCTTTTTTTTGTCCCACAATGCGAGCTAAGTAACTGGAGCCAAAGCCTCCATCAAAACTCCCCACTTTTGGCCCGGTTTGGCCGAAAATGGCGTTATCTGCGGCGATGGTCAGGTCACACACCAGATGTAAAACGTGGCCACCACCAATGGCATAGCCAGCCACTAGGGCAATAACAACTTTGGGCATGGAGCGGATTAACCGCTGTAAATCGAGCACATTGAGGCGGGGAGTTCCTTGGTCGTCGATATAACCGCCTTCCCCTCGGACAGATTGATCCCCACCAGAACAAAAAGCATATTTACCATCGCTGTGGGGCCCGGCTCCGGTTAGTAGTACAACTCCGATGCGGCTATCTTCCCGGGCGTTACAAAATGCGTCATAAAGTTCAAAAACGGTCTGGGGACGGAAAGCGTTGCGTTTGTGGGGACGATTGATGACAATTTTGGCCATACCCTCCGCTTTGTAGTAGAGAATGTCGTCGTAATGTTTTGCAATGTGCCAATCCATAGGTTCCCTCCTGAGCAGTCCTTACCCATCTTACGGGGACAGCGTAAAGGTTTGACCCAATTCTCGTTCCATCAATAACCAACAGTTGGGACTGATTTGTGAGTAAACAAATATAAAGCAATGCAAAGGATTGGCCCCAAACTTTGGCGATCGCCTTACTATGCAGATCAAGACCCCTGTGTTTAATTTGATTTTTTTCCATGACCATTGCTGCCCGTGAAACCGCTGTTGCCCCTGAGATGAAGCCAACGACACCGAAAAAAATTGGTGTACCCAGGGAATCCTTTGACCAGGAATGCCGGGTGGCCATGACCCCCGATACAGCCCAAAAGCTGCAAAAATTGGGCTTTGATTTGTTGTTGGAAACGGGAGCGGGAGCAAAAGCGGATTTCGCCGATCGCCTTTATGAATCCCTGGGTTGCGGGATTATCGATAGTCGCCAAGCATTATTTGAGCAAGCGGATATTATCCTCAAAGTGCGGCCTCCTTCCCTAGCGGAAGTGGAGGAGTTACCAGCGGGAAAAACCCTGATTAGTTTTATCTGGCCGGCCCAAAATCCCGAATTACTGGAAAAATTAGCGGCAAAAAATATTACTGTGCTGGCGATGGATGCGGTGCCCCGGATCAGTCGGGCCCAGAAATTGGATGCCCTCAGTTCCATGGCCAACATTGCCGGTTACCGAGCAGTCATTGAAGCGGCTAATCGTTTTGGGCGGTTTTTCACTGGACAGATCACTGCGGCGGGCAAAGTTCCCCCAGCAAAAGTTCTGGTCATTGGGGCCGGGGTAGCAGGGTTAGCGGCGATCGGGGCGGCCAAGAGCTTAGGGGCGATCGTGCGGGCCTTTGATACTCGCCCAGTGGTCAAAGAACAGGTGGAAAGTTTAGGCGGGGAATTTCTGCTGCTGGATTTTAAGGAAGACGGCACCGGGCAAGGGGGTTACGCCAAAGTAATGAGTGAGGAATTCATTGCGGCGGAAATGGCATTATTTGCGGCCCAAGCTAAGGAAGTGGACATCATTATCACCACAGCTTTGATTCCCGGTCGCCCAGCCCCCAAATTGATTACTGAACCAATGGTCAAATCCATGCGGGCTGGTTCCGTGGTGGTGGACTTAGCGGCGGAACAGGGAGGCAATTGTGAAGTTACTAAACCCGGCGAAGTTTACGAGTATGAAGGGGTGACCATCATTGGCTACACTGATTTGCCCAGTCGCATGGCTAGTCAATCCAGTCAGCTTTACGGCACAAATCTCTGGCATTTGCTCAAGGATATGGGGGGCTCAGAAGATTTCAAAGTGGATCTCGAAGACGAAGTAATCCGGGGAGCTTTGGTATCCCATGAAGGAAAGATCACTTGGCCACCCCCGAAGGTTAATCCCCCTAGTCCGGTGCAACCAGCTAAACCTGCCGTGACTGTAGTGGAGAGTGAAGCCAAATCTGCTAAAAAATCCGGCTCCGGTAATTTTCTTTGGTTAGCTCTAGCAGCGATCGCCTTGGTGGGCATTGGTATCGGCGCACCTACTTCTTTTCTCTCCCATTTCACTGTGTTTGTGCTGGCCTGTGTGGTGGGTTGGCAGTTAATTTGGAATGTGGCCCCGGCATTGCACACCCCTTTGATGAGTGTGACCAACGCCATCAGCGGCATCATCATTATCGGTGGCATGTTGCAGATTTCCGGGCCATTGAATAGTCCCACCACTATCTTGGGGGCGATCGCCATTTTAGTGGGAACGATCAACATTGCCGGGGGATTTTTAGTTACCCAACGGATGCTGAAAATGTTTCGGAAGTAATTTTATTTTTTAATAGGAATTAAATTATGGCCAGAAAATCAAAAGAATTTCAAAAATTATTTCACGAAGAAACCCATGCTGAGAAATCACCAAGAAGGGAGTCTACTCGTCAATCTATTAGAAAAAAGGAATTAGCGGCTTACGATCAATTCAAAAAAAAGATTGAAAATGATGAGCACAATAAAGGCGCCACCTTTGTTGAAAATCCCAAAGGCATGAGAAAAATGTCTGAGGTTTTAGAGGAATTTGTCGCCCCCTTTATTGGTGATGAAGACTCCTATGAAGAAAGGGAATTTTTCTTTGAGCTAGCAATATTAGCCTGGAATTGTGCAGTATTCCCAGAAAGTGGGCGAGAAAAACTTATGGAAGCTTTTTTTACAGATTTGAGCAATCCCCTCGAGCCAGAAAGTATAGAAGCGACGCAGGATTTAAGAGTTTTTGTTGAGGAGTTAATTGAGCGCAAATTAGAAGTATTTCCTAAGGACAAAAGAATTGTCCAAGATTTCCAATTAACTCAACATGAAGCCGGTTTCCACGTTGCTGTGTCCTACGTTATGGCTCGATAAATCCCATGCAAATTTCCCCAGTATTTAATGGTTACACAATCAATCTTTTTCAGGATGAAGATGGGGATTGGTTAGCTTGCTTGGCGGAAATGCCCAATGTTTCAGCGTTTGCCGATTCTCCCCAAGCCGCTCTTGCTGAATTAGAAATTGCCTGGCAAGGGGTAAAGGAAAGCTATCACAAACACGGAGAGCCGATTCCCATTATTGAAAGGGTTTATGCAAAACCCTAATCCTTTACTTAAATTGATAACCAATTACCACTAAATTCTTATGTCTAACAGTTTACAAACCGTGGCCTATGTGGCCGCCAGCATATTATTCATCTTTAGTCTGGGGGGCCTGGCCAATCAGGAAACTGCCCGGCGGGGAAATGTTTATGGCATTGCCGGCATGGCGATCGCCTTTTTAGCCACTGCTTTGGGGGGTGAGTTTACTGGTTACACCACCCTGCTGGGGGCAATTTTACCCGCCGTAGTAATTGGCTCCCTGTTAGCATCTCGGGTAGCCATGACTTCTATGCCGGAACTGGTGGCGATTTTGCACAGTTTTGTTGGTTTAGCAGCGGTTTTGGTGGGTATTGCTAACTACCTTGCCCCAGAAAATGGTTTAACGGGTTCCGAAGCCTTCATCCATCAAATTGAAATTTATGTAGGGGTATTCATTGGGGCGATAACTTTCACCGGCTCCATTGTAGCCTTTGGCAAATTGCGGGCCATTATTAGCAGTAAACCCCTAATGCTCCCGGCTCGACACTTTTTAAATATTTCCCTGTTGGTGGCTACGGTGATTTTCGGGGTGCAATTTATGCAACTGGCTAACCCCGCTGGTTTAACCCCCCTGTTAATTATGACTGCCATTGCTGGGGTGCTGGGTCTCCATCTCGTAGCGGCGATCGGGGGGGCGGATATGCCCGTGGTAATTTCCATGCTCAACAGCTACTCCGGTTGGGCGGCGGCGGCGGCGGGCTTTATGCTCTCCAACGATTTACTAATTATTACCGGGGCCTTGGTGGGGAGCAGTGGCGCAATTTTGAGCTACATCATGTGTAAGGCCATGAACCGTTCCTTCATTAGTGTTATTCTCGGTGGCTTTGGGGAAGGTTCCAATTCTGCTTCCGCCGGCCCAGCCCAGGCGGTAACGGGCACAATTACTAAAACCAGTGCAGAAGAGGTGGCAGAAGAACTACTCGATGCCCAGAGCGTGATTATTACCCCCGGTTATGGCATGGCGGTGGCCCAGGCCCAACATCCGGTGGCGGAAATTACCAAATTGCTTAAAGAAAAAGGTATTACAGTGCGGTTTGGTATTCACCCCGTAGCTGGCCGTCTGCCTGGCCACATGAACGTCCTGTTAGCGGAAGCCAATGTCCCCTACGACATAGTGCTGGAAATGGACGAAATTAACGAAGATTTCCCCGAAACCGATGTGGTGCTGGTGATTGGTGCCAACGATACCGTCAACCCCAGTGCGTTGGAAGATCCCACCAGTGCGATCGCCGGAATGCCAGTGTTGGAAGTGTGGAAAGCTAAACAGGTGGTGGTGATGAAACGAAGCATGGCTTCTGGTTATGCTGGGGTGGAAAATCCTTTGTTTTATAAGGAAAATACCCAAATGCTGTTCGGCGATGCCAAGAAAAATGTCGATGCCATTTTGACCCAACTGCGGGCTAAGGATGAGGTGGCCAGTGGCGATAAGGTTCTAGTTTCCGTTTAGTTAGCTGACCTCAATGGGGACTTCTAACCCTAGGGGAGAGCTGAATACTTAATAATGGGGAGGGGAATATTCGTCTCCCTTTTTTGTTTGTCTATCATCTAGTTTTGCCATGACCACCGATCTATCGGTTTACCTTGACCAAGCCCAACGAGCCGGAGCGGAAAGCGCTGAAGTTTATTACTCCCGATCCTTTTCCCGACCAGTTTTCTTTGAGGCTAATCGGTTAAAACAGTTGGAAAGTTCTGAATCGGAAGGGGTAGCCCTGCGGTTATGGAAAAATGGTCAGGCTGGTTTAGCGGTGGCCTATGGCCCGGTGGAACCGGAAATATTAGTCGAAAAAGCGTTGGCCCTAGCAGCCTTGAATCCCCCCAATCCGCCCCGGTTCACTGCTCCCCGGCAAGATTATCGGGAAAGTTTAGGGGAAGATGTTTCCGTAGAACAATTAATCGATTGGGGTCAAACGGCGATCGCCAGTTTACGGTCAGAGTTTGCCGAAGTGCTCTGTAGTGGCGAATTAGCCTGTAGCACTGACAGCACCCGCCTAATTAACAGTGAAGGTTTGGACTGTACCTGGACAGAGAGAAGTTTGAGCTACTACTTCGGGGTGGAATGGATTCGGGGAGAGGATTTTTTAGCCATCTATGATGGGGAGCAATGTCGGGGCCAGACCAACGTCGAACGAGTGGTGGAAAATCTGCGGCAACGGCTACTTTGGGCGGAAGTGAATCAACAAATCCAGGGCGGCAAAATGCCCATTTTGCTCACCAGTGGCGCGGCCAGTTTGCTTTGGGACACGGTAGGAGAAGCCCTCCATGGTCAACGGGTAGCGGAAGGCTCATCCCCATGGGCAGAAAAATTAGGACAAACTGTGGCCATTGAAGAATTGAATATTAGTCAAGATCCCACCGCCATTCCCTTTGATTGTCCCTTTGACGATGAAGGAAGCCGTACTCAAAAACTGGCTTTAATTAAAAATGGAAAAATTGCCCAGTTTTATACAGACCATGAAACAGCAGAAAAATTAGGTACAACCACCACGGGTAATGGTTTTCGTCCTAGCCTAGGCAGTGCGCCCCAACCGGGTTTGGTGAATATGTTAATCACACCGGGAACCGCTAGCTTCGACCAGTTACTTAAAAAATTGGGTAATGGTTTAGTTGTCGATCAAATTCTTGGGGGGGGGGCGGATATTTCCGGTGATTTTTCCATCAACGTTGATTTGGGTTATCGAGTGCAGAATGGTGAAATTACTGGCAGGGTTAAGGACACTATGGTTTCTGGCAACATTTATGAATTATTAAATCAGATTATCGCTTTGGGTTCAGACCGTCGTTGGCAGAGTTCCTGTGCCACTCCATCAATTATTTTAGATGGGGTATCGATCACCGCTTAGTACTATATTTGAACATTGGAATTTTCACCTAACTACCATTGAAAAAATCCGGCCATAAATTTGCCCAACGGTTATTCTGGCTTTGATGGTACTGTATTGGAATGGATAATGTTACTCGCTATCAAAACGCCGCGCTTCAGTACTACCAAGATCTGACTGGGTCTTCCCATCTCCACTACGGTTATTGGCAACCAATTCCGGAAACCGAAGATGATCTGACTATGGCTAAATTGCGCCATGCTCAGGAAAAATATACTGACCATTTGCTTTCATTTTTACCGCAGAATATCGAAACTGTATTGGATGTGGGTTGTGGCAACGGTGATAACGCCAGTCAACTAATTGGCAAAGGTTTACAGGTGGAAGGAATTGCCCCAGATCCTTTTCAGGAGTCAAGTTTTTTACAAAAGACTGGGGGCAAAGCTCGCTTTAATAGTAATACTTTCCAAGGTTTTATAGAAGATTGGCAACGGATTGGTTCTATGCCCCAATATGATTTGTTGCTTTTTAGTGAAAGTACCCAATATATGGCTGTAGCCACCATCGCCGATGGGGCAAAATTATTGGTAAAACCAGGGGGTTATGTTCTCTTGGCTGATATGTTTCGTAAAAATGAAGATTATCAGACAGGAATGTTTTCCAATTGTTTGATCAGAAGTGAATTACAGATGGCGATGAAAGAAGCCGGTTTTATTCTGCTCGATAGGGATGATATTTCCCAACAAATTGTACCTACCTTAGACCTTTGTGTGCAAAGTTTTCAAACTTTTGGTGTTTCAACTTTAACCTATTTAGCTAGTTTAGTCAGAATTGCAGTCCCCCCTCTGTATAAAATTTTCGATTACTTTTTGGGTAAAAAGGCTAAGGTTTTGGTGAAGGAAGGATTACAGGCTGGGAATATTTTTCGGGATCATCTATGCTACGAAATTCAACTTTGGCAAAAGCTTACCTAAATTGCTGGGGATGATCGAGATTTACCTTGGGCAGGGGAAAGTTAAGAATAATGACTAATTTGTCTTGATGGCCAAAGCCCAGAAGTATAAGTAGAGTAAGGCCCCTTCACCGCCGGAGAGAACAATTATGTCCGCTGAATTTTTTGACTGCCTCCAACATAAATGCGCCTATGTGGCGATCGGAGAATTTAAACCGGGCCGATTTGCCGAAGCCCAACGGCTCTATGAAAAAGCCATTTCCACCTACAGAAACGGTTTTAAGGGGGCGTTCCTACTGAGAAAACCCAACTCCGACGAGGGCATTGCTGTTATTCTCTGGAATACCATCGAGGATATGGAGGCTAATCAAACGGAAGTACATCGCAAAATTCTTGATGAAATGGGGCCGCTGTTCAATGTGCCGCCGGTGACCAACATCTATGAGGTGTGCAGTGAAGTGGAAGCCTATGGCAAGGTGCTTTGCTAACTAACTATGTACCAAATCAGTTTTACCCCCGATCGCCCGTTGACCTACCATTTGGAGGACGACCAGAGCTTAGCCCGTCTTGCTTTAGTGCCGGAGCGGGGTGGCTTAGTGACGCAATGGACAATCCAAGGTCAGCCAATCCTTTACTTTGACCAGGAACGATTTCAGAACCCATCCTTGTCGGTGCGGGGCGGTATTCCAATTTTGTTTCCCATTTGTGGCAATTTACCGGACGATCAGTTCCACTACGAAGGTAAAACCTATCAGCTCCGGCAACATGGTTTCGGCCGGGACTTACCCTGGGAAGTGATCGGGCAACAAAGCCAAGACAGTGCTCGGTTAGACCTCCGTTTAGGCCACACCGAAGCAACGCTGAAAAATTTTCCCTTTGAGTTCGAGTTAATTTTTAGCTACCAACTCCGAGGCCATAGCCTCCGCCTGGAACAACGCATTGCTAACCTTGGCGATCGCCGGATGCCCTTTTCCCTGGGGCTACATCCCTATTTCTTCTGCCGGGAGAAAAGTTCGATAGAATTATCTATCCCCGCCGATGGTTATGTAGACCAGAAAACCGGCCAAACCCATAGCTACAGCGGTCAGCTAGACCTGACTGCCCCGGAATTGGATTTAGCTTTCAGCAAAATTGCCCAACCCCAAGCCCATTTTGTTGACCCAGACCGCAAATTAAAAGTAGAAGTCAGCTTCAGTGATCTCTACCAAACCCTAGTGTTGTGGACTGTGGCTGGGAAAGATTATCTGTGCCTCGAACCTTGGAGCGGCCCTCGCAATGCCCTCAATAGCGGCGAGCAGTTAGCTTGGGTAGAATCCTATTCTTCCCGTTCCGCCTGGGTAAATTTTCAAGTGTCCACTGAGTGACTGTGCCGCCCTTCCCACTTGGATAAAAGTCCGTTGACAGTTCCAATTTAAGGGAGGAAGTTGTGATCCCCCCGAAATCAAGCCCTTGGGCTATGGCTCAATCAACTCCGTTCAGACCATGGAGATCTAAAAGTTTCCCTGGAGGGCCTTGTTGCACCGCTCACAAATGGTGGGGTCATCGCTAAAACTACCCACCTGGGTGGAATAATTCCAGCAACGCTCACATTTATGACCATCTGCATTGGTAATGCCTAGGGTAAGCCCATCTGTTTCTGCCTTAAATTGCAAGGCATTAATCCCAGCGGCATCCTCCGACAATTCTACCTGGGAAGCCAGCAACAAATAACGCAGAGTATCCACCTGATTGGATTCTTCTTGGTTATAACCCTGCAGTAATTGGGACCAATGGTCGTCGTTGGCGTGGATTAAGACCTTAGCTTCCAAAGATGCACCGATCGCCTTGGCTGTGCGGGCCGATTCCATAACTTTGTTAACTTCCGTGCGTAATTGGCGCAACTTAACCCAGGTTTGGGCTAGTTCCGGCTGTTGCCATTGGGCATCTAAATTTACCCAGCCTGATTGGAATACTGATTCTGTCGGTTTTTCGTAGGGTAAAAACTGCCAAATATCCTCTGCCAAGTGACACAAAACTGGGGCGATCGCCTTAACCAAATTTTCTAAAGCTAGGTGAAGAACGGTTTGGCAACTGCGACGACGGGGCGCATCGGGAGCAGAAATATACAGACGGTCTTTAGCAATATCTAAGTAGAAGTTAGACAAATCCACCACACAGAAGTTTTGCACCGTTTGGAAAAACTTAAAGAATTGGAAACTTTCGTAGGCTTCCGTCACTTCCGTAAATACTTCCGTCATGCGGTGCAACATATAGCGGTCTAATTCTGGTAAATCTTCATAGGCCACTGCATCGGTTTCAGGATTAAAATCATGCAAGTTACCTAGTAAAAACCGGGCCGTATTGCGAATTTTATTGCGTACATCTACCAACTGTTTGAGAATGCCCTGGCCAATGGGCACATCATTGGCGTAATCTACCGATGCCACCCAAAGCCGCAACACATCAGCCCCATAGGCCGGTTCCTGTTTTTGATTTTTACCGCCATTAATAATCTGGTAGGGGTCCACCACATTACCCAGGGATTTGCTCATTTTGTGGCCCTTTTCGTCCAGTACAAAACCGTGGGTCAACACTGTTTTATAGGGGGCAATGCCATTCACTGCCACACTGGTGAGCAAACTGGATTGGAACCAGCCCCGATGTTGATCGGAACCTTCCAAATACATATCAACCGGATATTTCAGTTCCGGCCGATTTTTCGCCACCGCCGCCCAGGAAGAGCCAGAATCAAACCATACGTCCATGGTGTCTTCCCCTTTGCGGTAAGTACGGCCATTCTGACGATATTTTTCTGGTAGTAATTCTTCTACGGTTAATTCCCACCAAGCATCGGAACCTTTTTCCGCAATGATTTGTTGCACATGGTTAATGGTTTCTTCCGTTAGCAAAGGCTCATTGGTTTCCTCGTCATAAAATACCGGAATAGGCACCCCCCAAGCCCGTTGCCGGGAAATGCACCAATCACTGCGATCGCCAACCATGGGAGTGATACGATTTTCCCCCTGGGCCGGAATCCAGGTAACTTCTTTGATAGCTTTTAAAGCCTGGTCCCGAAAACCTTCTACCGACGCAAACCATTGTTCCGTAGCTCGGAAAATAGTCGGCTTTTTGGTGCGCCAATCGTAGGGATATTTATGGGCGTAGGCCTCTTCTTTCCATAAACTACCCTTTGCAGTTAAAGCGTCAATAATCGCCTGATTTGCGTCTTTTAACACATTTAAACCCTGAAATTCTCCTGCTTCCTCTGTAAAATTCCCTTTATCGTCCACAGGAGAGAGAATAGGTAGATGATACTTTTGTCCGGTAATATAATCTTCTAAGCCATGGCCAGGGGCAGTATGTACCAAGCCCGTACCAGATTCGGTAGTAATATAATCACCGCCGATGACAATGGGGCTTTCTCTGTCAAAGAGGGGATGCTTGTAGGTGGATAATTCTAAGTCTGCCCCCTTGATAACGGTTTTGATAACTAATACAAAATCGAGAGTATTGTTTAAACTTTCGACTAAGTCTTTGGCGACGATGAGAAATCTTGGAGAGCAATGGGTTTCTTTCTCTGGGGGAGGAACTTCAAACTCTCCCTCAAAATTGGGGGGAATAACAAATTCAGCGCCTCCTTGTTTTGGAGTATTAGGAAAGATTACTTCTACCACTGCGTAGTCTAAATTACCATTGACAGCAACAGCAAGATTACCAGGGATTGTCCAAGGGGTTGTCGTCCAAATGGCTACTTCGAGATTAGGCATAAACTCCGCTAAAGATTGAGCCTTTTCCCCTAATTTCGTTACTTTAAAACTAGCGTAGATACTGCGAGAAGTATGCCCTTCAGGATATTCTAATTCTGCTTCCGCTAGGGCGGTTTGTGAACTAGGACTCCAATGGACGGGCTTTAAACCCCGGTAGATGTAACCTTTCAACGCCATGGCCCCAAACACACCAATTTGAGCGGCTTCATATTCCGGAGTCAGGGTTAAATAGGGGCGTTCCCAATCTCCCCAAATGCCGTAACGCTGGAATCCCACCGCCTGTTCCTGTTGGGCTTTGAGGGCAAAATCCCTGGCTTTGTGACGGAGGGTGAGGGGAGTTAATTCCGCCCGTTCACTGCTTTTTAAACTTTGTAGAACTTTCAACTCAATGGGCAAACCGTGGCAGTCCCAACCGGGCACGTAATGGACTTTATGTCCTTGCAACAGTTTGTATTTATTAATAATATCCTTTAAGACTTTATTTAACGCATGGCCCATGTGGAGGGCACCGTTAGCGTAGGGCGGCCCATCGTGGAGCACAAACAAATCTTTGGGATTATTGTCGGCCAAATCTGCGTAAATTCCTTTTTCCTGCCAATATTGCTGAATTTCCGGCTCTCTTTTGCTGGCATTGGCCCGCATATCAAAGCGGGTTTGGGGCAAGTTAACGGTGTCTTTATAACTTTTGGCTTCAGTCACAGTGGCTTTGGGGCAGAGTTGTGCATAGGAATACTTGCTGATTTTACCCCGTTTTCCTAACCCATCCACCGCTGTTTTACTTCCCAAATGGCGATCGCCGTGGGCCGGCCTTGGCTTGATCTGCTCTGGCAGGCCAGTATAATTCCAAAGGATAATCGTCTATCAACCTGCTGAATTTTCCGGAACAACGGACCATGAATGAACCAAAACAGACCGAAACCGTCCAGGTGGTGGAGAAGGTTAGCGCGATCCTTTCCCCCTATTTCATCGTCATTGTGGGTTTGTTTTTGGCCGATAGCAATTTTTTGATTGGCATTGCCCTAGTGTTTGTGGGGGTATTTTCCCTGCTCAAACTTTCCTGGCACGATGTGCAGACGGGGGTAGAAAAAGTTAAGGGCTTCTTTGCCGAAAAGCAGTGAGTCCCATTAGAAAAAAATTAGACTTTTGAGACAGCTACTAAAAAGGTAAATCTTCTTCTTCCTCCGGGGCGATCGCCGGTCGGTTCAGGACGGTGGGTTGGTTAATTTGCAGATGTCCATTGTGATCCATGGGTTGCTGACCAAGTTCCGCCGTTGGTTCCGTCGATAAATCATAGCCATTATCCGATTCCTGTTTGGGAGCCGCATCGGATGCCACAATTTCCCCGTCAAAATTTTTGGCAAACTGCTCGATCGCCTTGCGGGTGGCATTGTCACCAATATCTGTCGGGGGCGGCTCTTCCATGGCTGGAGCCGGTTTTGGTTTGGGCCGAGAAGGATTAGAGAAATTATTTGATTCCCGTCGGGGGGAAGGTTTTATTTCCGATGTAGCGGGGCCTCTGGCGATCGCCGGGGGAGAAGGAGGCGCACTAGGAGCCGGATTAGCATTAACCGCCGCGGGGGGAGGAGGGCTCGGCTCGGGGGTAAATGCCGGCGGCTTACTATGGCTAGGGGGAGGAGCGCTGTTAACCGGAGTAGATTCCGGGGTCGATGGCTTACCCACCACCAAATTCACTTTCACCGATTGGCCACAGGCTTGCCCTAGGGCCGCTTCCAATTCATCCTTTTTGCCCGCTGCAATTTTAAGCAGTTGTTGGGTGGTAACACTGACTGTGGCATTATTCCCCACCAAATTGATCAAAGAACCAAAGGATTTAAATAAAGATTGACTAAGTGCCCCTAGGTTATTTAATGTTTCCGACCATAACTGGGTCAGATCCCAATGGGCGTTGCTCGGCTCAAAGCTGGATGGCTCTACATCTGCTTCTAGCTTCTCTTCTAGAACAACAGGTTCAGAAACAGGAATCATTGTGGGAGAATCCACCACGGTTAGATGGTTGTGTGAGCCACCAGGGAAAGTCACCACATTACTGGGCTTTGGCGGAGTTATTGGTTGAGCCACAGGTGCTCTAACTGCCGTTTGACTAACTGCCCCAGTGTCCAACCCACAGGCGGAGGGCAACAGCCCCAACAGGGTCACCTCTAGCCAAAGTCGGGGCTGGGTAGTGTTACGAATTTGGATTTCACTTTCCTTGAGTTTTTGTTGTCCTTGCAAAATCACTCCCCTTTGCCATTGGGGCGCCGTTTGACACAGGGCTTGCCAGGTTTCCGCCGTCACCGCCACCAAATCTGAGCGTTGGGGAGCTGTTTGGGCAATAAGTAAATTCAAATAAAAACTGGCTAAATTTTGCAATACCACCAAGGGTTCCCGCCCCCGGTTCAAAATCTGCCGACAAGTAGCCAATAGGGTTTCTGCATCGTCACTGGCGATCGCCTCTAGGAGGGCTAACAAATCCTGTTCCGGCACCGCCCCCACGAGGTCCCAAACTTTATCGGGGGTAATCAGGTCGGGGAGCAGACTTAATTGATCGAGTAAACTTTCCGCATCCCGTAAACCACCATTGGCAATTTGGGCCACTAGGGTCAAAGCTGGTTGGTCAATATTAATATTTTCTCGCCCAGCAATATAACGGAGATGGTCCACCATGGCCTGCAAAGGAATGCGGCGATAATCAAACCGCTGACACCGGGAAATAATGGTGGGTAAAACCCGCTGGGGATCGGTGGTAGCGAGGACAAAAACAACCCGCTCCGGTGGCTCTTCCAAGGTTTTTAGCAGGGCGTTAAATGCAGCCGTACTAAGCATGTGGCATTCATCGATCACATATACTTTATATCTGCACTGTACTGGGGCAAATTGAGCCCGTTCAATAATTTCTCGGATATTATCTACCCCTGTATTACTGGCCGCATCAATTTCAATTACGTCTAAAGCTGAACCGTTAGTAATAGCCCGACAGGTGGCACATTGGCCGCAGGGAGTGGCAGTAGGCCGATCGCCAGCGATGCAGTTTAAAGACTTGGCTAAAATTCGGGCTGAAGAAGTTTTTCCCGTTCCCCTGGGGCCCGTAAACAGATAGGCAGGCACAATGCGCTCCTGTTCAATGGCATTGCTCAATGTGGCGGCGATCGCCGTTTGGCCCACCAAATCTGCAAAGGTCTGGGGGCGATATTTATGGTGCAGAGGTTCGTAGGCCATGGCAAAGTAACCGGGCGATCAACAGACAGGGGGATTCTCAGCCTAACTCCAAAATGCAAAAAAAAGAGGTCAAGTTAACAGCCGGTGACGGGGGTGCTAAAGGAAAAGGGTAAGACGCTTAGAATGAAAGGGTCAGTGTTGATTTGTAATACTAGAGTGCAATTCCGATGACAGGCCCCGTTATTTTTCACCTTGCTATCCCCGTCAATGATATTGCGAAAACTAAGGAATTTTACTGTGATCGCCTGGGGGCCAAAGCCGGCAGAGAAACATATAAGGCAATAATTCTAGATTTCTACGGCCATCAGGTGGTAGCTCACATTACCCTGGAACCGTTAGTAAAACAACCGGGCATCTATCCCCGCCATTTTGGTTTAGTATTTCCTGTCGAAGCGGATTGGTTTGCTTTTTCTGAACGGGTGGAAGCGGCCGGAGTTCCGTATCATTTGCCGCCTAAGCTCCGCTTTGAGGGGGAATTGACGGAGCATCGTACTTTTTTCCTGGCTGATCCCTTCCATAACTATCTGGAATTCAAATGGTATCGTCACCAGGAAGCAATTTTTGGTCTGAAAGAGTTTCTGGCCATTGGCGATCGCTAGTCAGACCAATCATCAGGCTAGCAATGTGGTTTGCTTGCACAACTGACCTAAAACCATCAATTCTGGGGTGATCCGGGCCCTTCCGGTCTTGGTTGACCATCAATGTAGGTAGCTAAATCCCAGGCCTCTTGATCCGTCAACACTCCATCGAATTGATAGGGCATATTACCGTGGATAAATTCTGCCAAAGTATTAATCCTCGCCATCCCCGCTTGGCGATTGAAGGAATTGGGACCCCATAGGGCCGGGCGATAATAGGTGTCACTGCCATAGCGACCCTGGCCCAACGCACCGTGGCAAAAAGCACATTTCTGCTCAAAAATTGCCTGGCCTTGATTTGGATTCCCCGTCAGTTTGGTGATCGGAGGATAAGGAGTTTTAGGTAAATCTATGTTCAGCACCTGGGCCTGTTTATCCAGCCACTGCATATAGGTGATAAACGCTTGGAAATCGGGACTGTCGGCGGTGATGGGCAGAGGTTTGCCGTTGAGGCTATGTTCAAAACAAAGATTGATCCGTTTCTGTAAATTGATGGTTTCTGGATATTGATATTTTTTCATCATGCCAAACCAGGAAGATGCTTTCGGATTAGCCCCGGCATTGAGGTGACAACTAGCGCAATGAAGCTTGGCAGTGGGCACAAATTCTGGCATTTCCTCATAGGTTTCGGTCGTTAATTGATAGCCCCGCAGAATACTATTCCAATGCTGATTATCCCAAGCCGTTACCGGTTCATCGGGGGGAGAAACAACTTGAGGATCAATTTGGGTCGGGAGGGCATCGGCAAAGGTAAAACTAAAATCCGCCGAAGCAAATTTTTTCCCGTTGCTACTCCGGGCCATGGCGTGGCATCCCATACAGGAAGATGTCTCCTGGATATAGGTTTCCATGGTGGTATTGGCTAACAGGGCTGGTAGAACGTGAAAAACGGTGTCGGGGCTTTTATCCGCCGCTGATTTGGGGATAGCCCATTGAGCATTGATTAATTCATAATTGGCCCAAACGGAATCTTTTAACCCTGCTTGTACAAGGCGGTTAAGCTTGGCAACGTTATGCACTGCTTTGGTGGGTTGACTGCAATCCGGGTCTTGGTGGGGAATAGCAGTTCTGCGGGTGACTTGGTTGGGAATACCAAGAATGGTTTGTTGGTTGGTTAAGCAATTAACGCACCGATCGCCGTGGAAGGAGAAAACGGTATTGGCAGAACCACTGTGGTTTAAACCGGGGACATTATCCACCTGTTCATAGGTGGACCAAATCCACTGGGGCGCACTGGGAGTTTTATACATAATGTGAAATCCCACCAAACCCATCTGTTGCAGTTGATATTTCCCTGTGGTTAAATCCTGCACATAGGCCGGTACATTGTGAAAACGGCCGGATTCCTCCGGGGTAATTTCCCGCCAAGCGGCCTTAATTAAAATGGAGCCATCGGGGGCATTAATTTCGGGTAAAAGGGCCTGTTGTTCTGGGTTGTAAAATTTATTTTGCACCACGTAATCAAATAACACTTTATTCATACGAATTTCGTAGCGCACAACATTGCCCCACTGATCGGTCAAAGTTCCGGGCAATGCCCCATCAGCTTTGGTGGGTTGAAATTCATCATTGAGCACTTCATCCACCTTGCTTTGACGAAATAAAATTTTCGTTCTTCCATCTCCTTGCAAACCATTGGGTAAAGGTTCATTACTATTCCATGGTTGCGGCACTGCGCCATTGGGCAAATAAACTTCGTTGGTTTCTTTCCAAGTTTCCCACACCCTTGGGCCGGGAGCATTGATGGCTAAATTTTTATCCGGCACTCCCCGATCGCCGTCGCCACCTATAGCGGGCCAGTTTAGGGCAATGAATTCTTGCCAAGCAAAGGTATCCACCGCCCGTTGGACAACATTGAAATTCTTTTGCTTGAGTTCCCCTTCCACATCTGCCGGTAACTGCCAACTGATGGCAAGGGGTGCTAATTTGGCATTACAAACCCCAGGCAAAGTAATAGTAGCAACGGTTTTAGAGCTTACTGGAGTTACCAGGGAAAAAAACAGCACAAAAATAATCACAACTAGGGCATAGGCCGTAATTCTTCCTATTTTCATTCCATTATTCTCCCTTGATAGTTATCAATAATTATTGTTGGGTTGGTAGAGAAAAAATTGTGTCTTGCACTGGTAACTGCTTAGTTAATTCCGGCGAAATTTGGAAAGTATTCCCCAACACCGAGCTAGGATTGCTAGCTAACCAAGTACTCAGATCAATACTTTGATAATCCCCATCATTGAAAACCACCACAATATCCAACGGCTTTTGGGAACTGTTGCGGATGGCATGGCCATAACCCTTGGGCACATAGCCCACATCTCCCTGCTGGAGACGACTAACGCTGGCCTTACCTTCCGAAGCAAAAACGGTTAAATCCATCTCGCCATCGAGCACATATTGCCACTCGTCCGCGTTGGGATGCCAATGGAGTTGACGCATGGCTCCCGGTTCTAAATGAATTAAAGCGCCGCTCATATTGAAACTGCCGGGGAATTCTTTCGCACTGGCTAACCTCAATTCGTTGCCACCCAGGGAAACTAGGGGTTGTTGCCCCAGGAGATTATGGGTGTGGGGAACTTCAATTTTGGCCGTTTGCCCCTGGGGAGTTGCGCTAGCCAAGGGGCCAGAAGCCGGGCCGTAGGAGGAAATGTAAACCTGTTTTTTGGGTAATTGGGCTACCTGGGCCGCCGTCCAACCTAAATTTTCTTCCACCCAGGCGATCGGAGTGTGGGAAAGCCAATCGGTAACGCTAAAGGTTGCCCCTTCGGAAAAGGTGCCGTCGTTGAAAACCAGCAAAAACTTGGCAGTGCCGGGACCAATGCCCTCAATGCTGTGGCCCCAACCCCGGGGAAAATACCAAAGCCCTCCCTTATCCACGTCTGCAATTTCCACTTTGCCTTCGGGACTGGTGAGGGTAATCCGGGTTCTGCCTTCCATGACATAGGCCCATTCCGCAGCGTTGGCATGCCAATGTAATTCCCGAATCGCTCCGGGCTCCAAGCTCATATAAACCCCCGCCATCCCCTTGCTGACGGGAAAGTTATAGGTGCCCACCTGTTTAGTGGTGCCGCCGTCGTAAAGCACTAGGGGCGTTTTGCTAAAAGCATAGGTAAAAGCTGGTAAATCCTTACCCCAAACCACGTTGGAGAGCGATCGCCATTGTTCACTTTGGGCAATGGTTGGAGTAAAAATCCCTAAAAAAGTTATCAGTAAAACACTCAATCCTACTAGTAAAAACCGCCGTCTCAACCATCCCATTACCGAGTTGACCATGGTGATACTGGAATAATCACAATCCAGTGATAAAAGGTGACAAAAGTTGTCTTTATCTGGACGGTAAACGAAGATTGTAGGACCAGTAACAGTGCCTTAACAAAATGTAACTGATGCTCAGGACTGGGTTTTTACAGTGGAATAGAGGCAGGTTAAGGTAACTATTTATTAGGAGAAATTAACAAACATTGACCATCGGGACAGAGGTCCTCTAATTCAATTACCACTGGTTTGATAGCCCAGATGTCTTCGGCGTATTCCCGAATAGTACGATCTGAGGAAAATTTACCCATGCGAGCCACATTTAAAATGGCCATGCGAGCCCAGTTTTCTTGATCTTTATAGGCTTCTCCCACTTGGTTTTGACAATCCACATAGGCTTGGAAATCGGCAAATACAAGGTATGGGTCTTGACCCAACAAGGAATCCATTAAGGGGCGAAATAATGCTGTGTCACCATGGGAGAAAAAGCCAGAATTAATCAGATCTACCACAGCTTTTAAGTTGGCATTATTGTTGTAATATTCCCAAGGTTGATACCCTTCCGCCAAGGTTTTTTCCACTTCTGGAGTGGTGAGGCCAAAGAGGAAAAAGTTTTCTGCCCCCACCTCTTCCCGAATTTCAATATTTGCCCCGTCCAATGTGCCAATGGTTAAAGCTCCATTCATGGAAAATTTCATATTGCCGGTGCCGGAAGCTTCTTTGCCAGCGGTGGAAATTTGTTCCGAAAGATCAGCGGCGGGATAGACCCTTTGGCCAAATTTAACGTTATAGTCCGGCAAAAAGATAACTTTCAGGCGATCGCCAATGGTGGGGTCATTATTAACTACATCCGCCACGGAGTTGATCAGCTTGATGATTAATTTAGCGGTAAAATAACCGGGGGCTGCTTTACCACCATAGATAAAAGTACGGGGTGTAACATCCAGATTAGGATTATTTTTAATCTGCAAATAAAGATGGATAACGTGGAGAATATTCAAATGTTGCCGTTTATATTCATGGATTCGTTTTACCTGCACATCAAACAGGGAATCGGGATTAACCACTAAGTCAGTTCTGGTGTGGATATAGCGAGCTAAATCCTGCTTAACTTCCCGCTTAACTTTGCACCAATTCTGTCGGAATCCAGCCAAATCAGCAAAGGGTTCCAGTTGTTTTAGCTCGTCTAAATTTTTAATCCAGCCATCACCAATGCGGGAAGAAATTAAGTTACTCAGGCGGGGATTACTGAGCACCATCCAGCGCCGGGGGGTAACGCCGTTGGTTTTATTGCTAAATTTTTCTGGCCAAAGTTCGTAAAAGTCTTTAAGAATAGTCTCCTTCACCAGTTGACTATGCAACGCCGCCACCCCATTAATGGCATGGGAACCCACCGTGGCCAGATAGGCCATCCGCACCGACTTTTCTCCTGCCTCGTCAATGATGGATAACCGGGCCAGGCGATCGCCATCGTTAGGATATTTCATCCGTACTTGATCTAGGAAACGTTGGTTGATTTCGTAAATAATTTCCAAATGGCGGGGTAACATTTCGCCAAACAGGGGCAAAGACCATTTTTCCAATGCCTCCGGTAGCAAAGTGTGATTAGTAAAACCAAAGGTGGCTTCAGTAATGGCCCAAGCCCGTTGCCATTCATAGTGATGCTCATCCACCAACAGACGCATCAATTCCGCCACCGCAATGGAAGGATGGGTGTCATTCATCTGCACCGCAAAATGTTGGTGGAAATTGTCCAGGGTGGGATTGTCCGACAGGTGAATACGGATCATGTCCTGCAAAGAACAGGAAACAAAAAAGTATTGTTGCGCCAGCCGTAACTCTTTGCCCTGGATTTGTTCATCGTTGGGATAGAGCACTTTGGTGAGATTTTCGGAGGACATTTTGTCCTGCACTGCCCCGTAATAATCCCCCACATTAAACCGTTGAAAATCAAAGGATTCCGCCGCTTCCGATTTCCACAGGCGCAAATTATTGGCGGTGCTGACTTTGTAGCCCAAAATGGGAGTGTCATAGGGAATGCCTTTGACCAAACTGCCGGCAATCCAACGCACCCGATAATTACCTTGGTCATCGGTGTAGGGTTCCGTATGGCCCCCCAGTTTGACTAACACAGCGGATTCAGGACGGGCAATTTCCCAAGGATTACCCAGTTGGAGCCATTTATCAGTGATTTCCACCTGCCAACCGTCTTTAATTTCCTGGTCAAAGATACCGAATTCGTAGCGGATGCCGTAGCCGATCGCCGGAATTTCCAACGTAGCCAGGGAATCCATAAAGCAGGCGGCCAAACGACCCAAACCACCGTTGCCCAACCCCGGTTCTTCTTCAATATCAATTAACTCATCCAAGCTCAACCCCGATTCTTCCACCGCCTGTTGCACCGGTTCCCATAGCCCTAAATTAATCAGGTTATTACCCAAATGGGGCCCCAGCAAATATTCCGCCGACAGGTAGCACACCACTCGATTGTCACAGTTGAGATAGGTTTGGAATGTATTTAACCACCGTTGCAGGAGGCGATCGCGGATGGTGTAGGCCAAAGCCATATAACAATCGTTTTTAGTGGCAATGGCGGGAAATTTACCCTGGAGATAAAACAAATTGTCAGCCAAAGCCCGCTTGAGGGTTTCCACGCTCAGACCAGTGCGGTCATCCTCCACCTGAATGAGGGGATTGGTGGTGTTAAAAGCCATGGGAAGGTGCTCCATTAATGCTGTGCCTTTCCCTTATAGTGTCGGACCAGAATTAAAATTTGGTTACCATTGCTAACTTTTGTATGACTTCTTAACAAAACATCGAAAAAATAACAAACCGCTAGGTTGCAGAGATACAGATTCTATCCCAAACGGTGACCCCTTAAAATGGGGAATAAGTAGGCTAAATCCTAAGTAATTATGGCGACAACAGCGGATGAAGTGTGGCAACTCCTGGGAGAGCTAGTCCAAGCCCAGAAGGAACAAAGAGAGGAATCGGCACGAATGCGTCAAGAGGCTGATCGCCGTTCTCAGCAGATGGATCGCCGGTTTCAAGAACAACGGGAGGAAGCTGATCGCCGTTCCCAAGAAACAGATCGCTTAATTCGGGAATTAAGGGAACAAAGCAAAAAGACCGATCGCCAAATTCAGGAATTAGGGAAACAAATTGGGGGTCTAGGGCAAAAATTTGGCAGTTTTACCGAAAGGTTTAGCTTTGCCTTCCATGGAAACTATTCTGTTTGAAAAATTTGGGATGGAAGTGATTACTCCCAGCGCCCGGGTGAGCAAACAGGGTAAACATATTGAATTGGATGTACTGGCTTATGCCAACGGAGAGGTAAATACGGCGATCGTAGTGGAAGTTAAAAGCCATGCCCGACCTGAATCCATCACCCAATTAATCAAACATCTCCAGCAATTTCGGGAATTTTTCCCTGAACATCAGGATAAAAAACTCTATGGCATCCTCGCCGCCGTTGATCTGTCCAATGCCCTCCGGGAAGAAGTGCTAAAAGCTGGTTTATACGCCGCCCGCATTCGGGACGAAATCTTTGAATTGGATATACCTGCCACTTTTCAGCCTAGGGTTTGGTAAAGACAATAAAAAAGGCTCCACGGGGATGGAACCTGAAATGAGAATTGGAAATAAACTCTGAGTAAATTGGTTGTTTTGTGGCAAAAAATTCGGCAAGTTTGGCCTGATTGCGCTTTTCTTCCACCGTCCCTGCTAGGTTTCAAGGCTCCGAAATATCTTCTAAGATGAAAATACTTTTTTGCTAGGAAAACCCATGCTGACTGTCCACCGTGATGCCCGGGATTACCAGATTATTTTTCTCTGTAGCTTTTTGAGTTTAGGCATCTTGGCCCGGGACTGGAGTTTAAGCCCCCTGGCGATCGCCGTTGTTTTGGCCACTACCCTGACAGTGCAATCCTTATTCACCATTAATCAACAGGGCAATTTTAGTCGGTGGTTTTCCCTCGATACCTGGCAGAGTTTATGGAGACATCAAGGTTGGAAAAGTGCTTTGATTACTGGCTTAGGTCTTTGTCTATTACTCCGAGCCAACCATTTATCCACTTTGATATTGGCGGCTAGTTTGGCGATCGCCAGCAAATTTTTGTTGCAAGCCTGGGGTAAACATTGGTTTAATCCGGCTAACTTCGGTATTATTGCCGCTCTGAGTTTAACCGGGGATGCGTGGGTTTCCCCGGGACAATGGGGCACGACTCTCTGGTTGGGAGCAGTTTTCCTGGCTGCGGGGGGTTTGGTGTTGGGCAAAGTGGGCCGTTGGGACACATCAATAATGTTTTTGACGGTTTATGCCGGGTTGGATTTAGCCCGCAACGCTTGGTTAGGTTGGCCGCCGGAAGTTAGTTTCCATCATTTGGAAAATGGCAGTTTACTGGTCTTTGCTCTGTTTATGATCACCGATCCCCGCTCCATTCCCAATGGCCGCCCCGGTCGTTTAATCTGGGCTACGGCGATCGCCATTTTTAGCCTAATTTTGCAATATCACTTCTACTTGCCCACTGCTTTGTTCTGGGCCTTGTTTTGTCTTTCACCCCTGACCGTATTGCTAGACCGTCAGTTTCCCGCCCCTCGTTTTCAATGGTGGCAGAAGAACAACCCTGTACCGTCAAATTAAGCTAGGATGTGCCATCGGCTGGATAACTTGCTTCCTTTCCCCCAATGACCCCATCCTTGTCCCTGGGCCAACGCCTCGATGACCGTTACCTGATTCAACTGCATTTAGGACAAAATTCCCTCGGTCAGCAGTATCTGGCCCAAGATACCCACCGCTTTGATGAACCCTGCACCATCACGGTTTTAACTGCGCCCCCCGGGGACAAAGCCGGCAATTTGTTTAAGCAACAGGCGGAAATACTCTACGCCCTCGACCATCCCCAAATTGCTAATTTCCGGGAGTTTTTTGCCCTGGGGTCAGAGCTTTATCTAGTACAGGATTTTATCGAAGGACAATCCTATTTCGATTTGCTCAAAGACCGCCGCCTTCAGGGGAAAGCTTTTACGGAATTGGAAGTACGCCAATGGTGCCGTCAACTGCTACCGGTTTTACACTATCTCCACATCCAGAAAATTTGCCATGGCCAGATTAGCCCCAGTAGTATAATGCGCCGTACAGTGGATGGGCTGCCAGTGTTGGTAGATTTTACTCATAGTCAATATTATTCCGGTACTCCAGGGGAAGACCGACGAGATTTACATGGTCTAGGCCTGGGGGCGATCGCCTTGCTGACGGGGGAAATTAACCCTAACCCACCTTGGGAAAACCTTTTGTCCTCCGTTGCCCTCAGTCAGGAATTTCGCCAGTTATTGCTGAAATTACTAGCTTGGCCGCCCCTGGTGGATTGGCCCACTTTGATGGACAATCTGAACAACTTGCCCCAGCATTTTTTGCCTACAGTGGCTGAGTTTGACCTGACGTCCACCATGCCAGAGCAAACTGATAATGGCGTTGGTAAATCTAGCACCGGGGAACCCCCTTTCCCCACAGTCCATCAGTCTCCTGAATCTTCTTCTTCCGCAAAAGTAAAAAATATGGTCCGAGTCGATGGGTTAAAGGGGCTAGCCAAAAAATCATTCATCTTACTGGGTTTGATGGTGATCGCCATGGCCCTGGGCTGGGGAGCAGGGCAGTTATGGCTAGATAATCAACAACGGGCGGCGTTGGAGAAATTGGCACAGGAAGAACCGGGGGATGATGTGCCGGAAAAAACCGATTTGGAGATTAAAAATGAAATTCGGGCCCGCCGACTAAATTTAGGCATTTCTCCCCAACGATTTCAGACCTTGGTGGACGATGGTTTAGCTTTTCAGTTGGGTATTGACCCCCAGCAAAGGTTGGACAATAACTCCAATACCAATGGTGCCCCTCTGAGCCTCGGCTCCCCAGAGCAACAGATGGCCATGACTATCACTGTGTTGGATGCCTTGGAAAGTTTGAGTCGAGAAGCTACGAGGGATTTTGCCCAAAACAATTCCGGCGATCGCCGCCGCTGGATTCCGAGGGTAAATCAATTGCGCCTCAGCAGTCGTAGTTTTTACGATTTGGTCAATGCCCGTTTCCATCACTATTTACCCATGGTCAGCCCTGCTTTATTGGGGGAACCGGAATTTGAGCAACGCCCCCTGGCCCAGGTATGGAATGCCATGGCCTTTGATAGCTTGGCGAGCCTGGAGGATGAAAGCCATTACCAAAGACTGAATTTTGACGACGCCAATCAGCTCAATCTCAATGGCACCCTGGAGCCAGGAGAAGGCTATGCCTATGCCATTACTATTCCCCCGACAGAGGAGTTCAGCCTACAATTAACTGCCCCTCCCACCGCTCGAATTTCCTTCTATCCCCCCACCGGGCCGGAGGTAATTCTGCAAAATTCTGCCATGCATCGCTGGTCTGGCCCCACTGACCAAACCGGTTATTACGAGTTGGTAATCACATCGGTAGCGGAGGAGCCGATCGCCTTTGAACTGGAACTCAGTATCATTCCCGCCAGTGCTCAACCATTTTGAACCGATGTGGAATAATCAATTTTCCCTTGGATGCACACAAAATATCGCCACAACAGTAAACGACGAATCGGGAGAATTTTCCCCAGAACTTGCCTGTCCAACCAGACTTCTTAACCTATTCATAATCTTGTCAAAGACCCAAATTCCTATCCTACGATGGAGACAACGGAGCATTTAGGGTGATTTATTTGACATGGAAACAACACATAGCTTTGGCGATCGAGCAGTTTTCGCCTTCGGGAAACACACTGGAAAAATTTTTAAATATGCCCCTAGGGTTTTAAAAGATCAAGACCCAGAGGATCTGCATCAGTTGCGGGTGGGGGTACGACGGTTAAGAACGGCGGTCATTGGTTTTATGCCAGCCGTGCAATTACCCCAGGGCATTACGGAAAGAAAAATCGGAAAAATAGGTCAACAGTTGGGAGTGCAACGGGACAATGATGTTTTGCAGGAAATTTTGCTCCATAAATATTTACCCCATTTACCAACATCGGAACAAGGTTGTTTGGAAAAAGTTTTAAAACGTTTACAAAAGGAGCGAAAACAGGCGTTTAAAGCCACCTATAAATTGTTAACCCACGACAAATTTACTCAATTTAAACAGAGCTGGGAAATATGGCTAGAACATCCCCATTTCACTAGCCTCGGTGGTTTGGCGATCGCCGATGTATTACCTGATTTACTTTTGCCCCAACTGAGCCAATTTTTTCTTCATCCCGGTTGGTTGGTAGGTACAGAAATTGACCCCGATACTAACAGTTCAAACCGACGACGTCGCTGTATTAACCTCAGTCCTACCGCCATTGAAACTTTGTTAGACGGGGAAGAATCAATTTTGCACGATTTACGCAAAGAAGCAAAACGTACCCGCTACCAAATGGAGCTATTTAGCGATTACTTTGGGGAAGAATATCAACAATTATTAGCCCAGGTAAAAATGACCCAAGAAATCCTCGGCAATTTGCAAGATAGCTTCGTTTTGAGGGCCATGGTGGAGCAGTACCTGGATGTAGACCTAAAGCAACTCTGTCCCCAATGGAGTGCTATTTTCCATGGCGATCGCCTGGGATATTGGGACCAATGGCAACCATTGCAGAGCCAGTTTATCGACCCCGTATATCGTCACCACTGTCGTCAACTGGTGCAAAATCCCCTTGTAAACAGTGACCAGCCAACTTCTAGCAACCTTTAAAGTTGGTGCCTGATGGTTTCCCAAACTGACAAAGCAATCATCCTCGCCCCGGGTTAGGGAATTTACGATGGTCTGGAGACGCCATTATGCTTGGGACACTCTTTAGCATCTATGGTTTAGCTTCTTTTGAAATCTGGGCTGCCACTACAATTAATCTAGGGGCGCTAGTACCTCCGCAAAAGGAGACTCCATGACTAACAATGACAATATTCGCTTAGAGCAGATCTCCGAAGATCTTGAAGCTCAAAGACATAGCTTGAATGAACAGGGGCAACGCCTAGACCGAATTGAAACGATTCTTACTAACCTAGTGACAGAAATTAAAATCTATGACAGCAAACTAGATACTTACCAGAAAGCTTCCCAGCAAATTGTCAATATTGCCTTTGGCCTTTTGGCCACCTCGGCCCTCGCCATAATCATTCCCGCCGTTCTTAACCGCTAAGGTTGGCGTAGAACTCCATGGAGTTGCCACGGGAAAAATCACCTTGCCATCAAGGGTTAGTGAGCTTTATTTCTACTCCCCATGCTCGACTAACTCAGAAAACGGAAAAACCCTGAAAGCCCATAACATCCAGGTAGAAAAACTCTAAACTAGAAATGGCTCGGGGCGGATTTGAACCGCCGACCTTGGGCTTATGAGTCCCCTGGGCTAAAAATTCAAAGCCATATACAGACTACATTCCAGCTTACCCTAAAAATCTATGGACTAAATACGGACTAAAAACAGGGGTAATTTGTTGTCAAGGGGGTTAAAATGAACCTGA
Organism: Synechocystis sp. CACIAM 05; assembly: GCF_010222815.1. Classification (GTDB taxonomy): domain Bacteria; phylum Cyanobacteriota; class Cyanobacteriia; order Cyanobacteriales; family Microcystaceae; genus Synechocystis. The sequence goes on from NZ_CP019225.1 coordinate 1,079,896, forward strand.
AAAGTCCAAGATTTTACCCCCCTTATTTCCATGGCTCAGACATTAGTGCAAAGGTTTGGCACAGCGGCAATTTTTGACGAAACAGCAAAAACGGTCACTTTTGATATTGACGATCTGGCGGGCATCACTGATCCAACGGCGATCACCGATTTAACCATTGATGAATGGGCCGACCGGATTGCCGCCGCCCTAATTTTGCAATGGCGGGGAAACCAGTCAACGGATAACACAGACCCCACTGACGGTTTGATTGTGGGAGATCCCTTTAAGCAATTTGAAACTAGGGGCACAGAGCAACAAATCAGTTTTAACTACAACGTGGCGATCTACATTCCCGATACATCGTCCGACCTAGATCCTGATCTGGTTGTTTAGTGGAACTGGCTGATTTTTTCGGGGAAGGCTCCCAATTGGTGGGAGGGAAAGTAATTATCCCCAGGGAAAATTTAACCGCCGTGGGGCTAAGTCCAAGCAACGATTATCCCCCCGCTGTCTTGACCGCCGTGTTTCTGCGGATTTTCAGCTATTACCAAGGTTTTCTACTTGACTCCGACGGGGAGCAATTATGGGATTCTGATGGCTCCCCGTTGGCTTTTTATAATCCGCGTTCTGACTCGGATTTTTCCTTTTTGTTTGTCAGAAAAGCCCTTTCTAGCGATGAATCTGCCTTGTATTGGCGATGGCTATTAACTTTTTATGAAGTATCAGAAACAAATCTTTTGGAATAGCTTTTTAACTTATGAATATAGAACTTCCGCGCCGCTGTTGGTATCATATCTGCATTGATAGTTTGGCGATCAAAAAAACAACATATCGTGTTTCTCGTGAAAAAACTCTAGAAAAATATATTTTTGTTAATTTACTTTCAATGGATCACGCAAAAGAATTAAGAGAGAAAATTAAAAACTCAAATTATGGACTGGCTAACCATCACCCCAACCCAGATAGAAATTGAATTAGAGGGCACAACCCCCCTGGCTCTATTAGAATCCCTGTTAGACAAAATCTCAACGGCGGGGCTGGGTTCTGTGGCTGGGGGGTTTGTTGAATCTGGTCTTATCTATCGATTTGATGGGCAATTATATGACTATGCTGATTACAATTTGCAAATCATTACTCAAGCCCCAGAAATAAATTTGAATTTAGGGGATATGGTATGAAAAATAAAATAATTTTTGCCTTTATTATTGTTTGCTTAATTCATTTTGCTGAGCATATATTCCAGTTGAGCCAACTTTATTTATTGGGTTGGGAGCGTCCAGACTGCTTAGGATTACTTGGGATTTACTTTCCTGAATTAATGCGATCACAATGGCTACACTTTCTTTATGCTCTGGTAATGGAAATTGGGCTATATGCTTTTTCCCCAGTTTTTGGACTAACGGCCTTAATTCTCCAAACCCTACATCTAGGGGAACACAGTATTATGTTGGCGACAGTCCCCAATCCCTGGTGCATTGGGGAGATTTGGTTTCCTCGAATTGAACTCCACTTTTTTTATAACTTAGTGGTGTTAATCCCAATGATGGTCATTTTTTCTAAACGGAAAAACTTGCTTAGTCGTTATTAATTAAGCTTTTTGAAGGTTTCTTTCCAAGTAATATCACCAATTACACCATCCACTTCCAAGCCACGGGTAGCTTGGAATTTTTTACAGGCTGTTTCGGATTTTGGCCCATACACACCGTCAGGGTTTAAACCATACCCAAACCAATTGGCTTGGATTTGCCAAGCTCGAATATCTTCCCCCCGCATAAAAGGGTCGGTCAATCGGATCAGACGATAATAGGCATCCACCCCAGTCTTTTTAGGGCCAAACACGGGCCGATAGAATCCCCGGCATTGGCTCACATTACGCGATCGCCGCATGACGGCCCCGCCGTTGTCATTGCTTGTCGCACTGGTATTGCCCTCGATGCTGGTAAATTGGCCGGCAATCATGACTTTTTCCACAATGCCAATGTGTATGGCTTCTCGTTTGCCAAAGTGAAACAGGGCCAAGTCCCCAGGCTGGGGTTTGCTATACCATCGCCCCTGGCGTTTAGCGTAATGCTCGATAAAAGGGCAATAGGCGGCCCCGCTGGGTGCCCCTTGTTGCATCACGGGAAGGGGAGATCCGGCCCTGTCAAATACCCAGCTAACAAACATGGCACACCAGGGCTGGCCGTTCATGCCATACCAAGCGCCATATTTAGTGCGATTGCTGTTTCTGGGGGATTCTGTAATGCCAATTTCCCCGCCCGCAATGCTTAAGACCCTGTTAACGGTAGCCATATCAAGCCTTGTCAATTACTAAGGTGCGATCAATCCATTCCGCCGTGGCATTGGGATAGACCAAGCAACTAGAGGGCAGGGGGGAGCCATCAACCCGTTGTACCCCTTCCCAAAAGTGATCCGTTGCCACAATTTGAATCTGACTTTCCGGGGCGGCAAAATACCTTTCTGTGATGGGGTCATAGTAGGCAGGTAACTCTAAGATTTTGTTCCAATGGGCGAATAAAAAATGGGTAATACTTTCTCCATGTTTTGTGTAAAAAGAATCTAGCAAAGGAAGAAAATTTAGCCTGACTTTGCCATGTTTATTACTGGTTAAAATTTGGTGATTGCCTAGTAATTTAATCATCGTTGTCATCTAGAAAATTAAAATTATCATCAATGGGAACGTCTGGAATATTAGGGGGATGCCTCCATTCATTGGGGTGTAATCGTTCATTAAACTTCTCTAAATTGTTAACTCGGACTTGTAAGGCAATTAGGGTTTTTCTAAGCCAATTGATTGCCTTGGTTTGTCTCTGATCACTCTTGTGGAGCAACCAAACCACATAAAGAAGAATCCCCAGGGTCAGTGGGCGATCGCCCTCAAAAAAGTTTTCTAAAAACGAGTATTCGCCCCCAGTCATTAAGTCACCCTCACGCCAAATTGGTTGTCAAAAAATAAACAAGGTTCCCCCAAGGCAATAACAGAAGAAATCGCGGCCGAGGGCTTAAACCTAACTGACCATCCCTGGGGGATGGCAAAGGGGGCGGAAAAACTGTAAGCCCAAGCGTTATCAAACTTTTCCCCATTGTTGTTGGTATTTATAATCAAGTTTTGATTTTGAACATTCAAGGTATCGAACAAGGTAATGGTGACCGTCCCCCCAGGGCTACCGGGGTAAGCGACCCAAAAACTCTCAATCAAAACAGCGGCGGGCATTGTCCAAGCCAATGTTTCATTGGCATCCATTACCCCCCCGGTGAACTGATAAAAACTTTGCACCCCAGTCAGGGGGCGGATCTGTTCCGTTGTGGAATTTTTGACCGCTTCAAAGCTATAGGGGGCCGCTAGATAAGACGATTGCTCATAAGCTTGAGGCATTATTTTTGCTCCCAATTCTCTAGATGCTCTCGGACACAAACCGGAAATTTAGACCGGACAATTTCTTCTGCGATGTCAATGCAAACGGCTAAGGGGAGATCCAGCCCTAATTCCCTGGCGGCCCGGTCGGTTTCTAGGACGGTAAAGACGTTTAGATTCATGGTTAAATTCCTGGCAATAGGAGAAGGCTTGACCCTTCTAAAATCAAGGGAACGGGGGCGGTTACCCCGGCGGTGAGGGGAATTAACCCAGTCCCAATTAGGGCAAGGGCTTGGTTTTGGGCTATTTGGTTGGCCCCAATGGCCAATTGGGTGGCCAGTTGGGTAGCTTGGTTTTCCAGAATGTCTAGGGCGTTCTCTTGCAGTTGGGCGATCGCCTCGGCCAATTTTTCTTGGGTTACTTCAGAAGTCCAGACATAGGCACGGAAACCGGGAACGGAGGTGTCAACCCCAAAAGCTAACTGGTAATCTAAGCCAGACTCGCTTACTTCCCTGGTCAAAGGGATAATTTGGTTGGAATTCAGTACCCCCAGGTCAGCGGCTAGCTTTGCTTGCTCACCGCCTCCAATGGTGGGAGCAAACACCACCAAACTGACCCCAATCTCTAGCTCGTAGTTAAAGTTATTTCCGGCGGAAAAATAGAGAAATTGGGCATTTTTGAAGGTTTCCGACAGGTTAAAGGCTGAGGGGTCTAGAACACCGTCATAGATAACGGATAGTTCCACTAGACTTCCTCCATTTCAACCTTGATGTCAGGGAGGGCGATCGCGTAAAGCCCCGTTTCCCCGCCGAAAAAATTGTCATCTTCCCCCAATAGCAATTCAGAAATGTACTGTTCTGCTGTTTGCTCATCCAAGGGACGGAGGGATTCTAGAGAAAGCTTAATGGTTACTTCAGTGATCATTTGGCAAAATCCTCGTATTTTTTGTTTAAGGTTTCCCCGGTATAGGAAAGGGACAAAACTCCGGGCCAAGCAAAGGTTTCTCTGATTAAGGCATTATGGCCAAAAGCCCCAGGTCGATAGGGATTGTAAACGGTGCGTTCAGCCTGCCCGCTTTGGTTGCCAGGTTGGGCAAAACAAGCAGTTAATTGCCGTGGTTCCCAACCGTTCCGACTAGGGGCTTTCCAGGCTTCATCTGTTAATAACCGAGCTTCTAGCAAAGATGGACGAGGGCTAGGCGGTTCTTTCCCTATCAGAAAACGGACTCGGACTAACACAGACCTGTTAAGCAAATCCTTGTCATAATCCATAATCCGGTTTTCCCAGATACGGGTTGTTTTTGCTGGTTCAATCATTTGATGTAAACCTTAAGCCAGTTACTAGAAACCTGTTCCCCTAGTTGCCCCACCGACACCAATTGTTTAGGCTCTGCAAAGGCCAGGCTGGTGAAAAATTCATCATACTGACCTGTTCCAGGGCGGAAAGGGACGGGAACGCGCAAATATAGGGTATTGGTCACCCATAACAAAGCAAAGCGCGGTGTATGGGGCAAAGAACAAGCATTTTGCCTTCTCCCTTTAGCTTGAACGTTGTTAAACCAAACTGGGGGAATATAACGGGCATCATCAGCAGGATTACTTTGGGAGAATTGCCCCCGGATCTCCCCTGTAGTGACTTCTACAAAGCCGACAGTTAAGGAAACGAATTTAAAAACCTTGTCGCTGTCGGTGGTATATTCCCCTAGATAAACAGCCATTAAGCGGGAACTAAGGCGTGGATCGCGTCAATAGACTCCCCTTTGTAGCCAAGGCATTCTGCACATCCAGCGATAGCACTCCCGGTGGGAACCACGGCCAACGGAGAACTAACAATCGCATTACGGCGAACTGAACCTTCCCTGAAATCTGCGCTGTTAAAGCTATCAATTGATCGCGCTTGAATAATTAAGCGACGCGGTTCAACAATCCCCGCCGCATTACAAATTCCGGCCCCTTCTTCAATTCCTTGAAGCCCTTCTTTTTGACAAGTATTCAAACTGCCGTTATCGGTAGGAATTCGAGTTGATAAGCGTACAGCATCAATTCCTACAGTAGAGGGGGTGTAATCAAAAGTGATACTTTCGTAAACCTTACGGGGGGGAAGTCCACTATAAGGGGAAGACCGATAACTCCCAGGAATTATTGTTTTGGGAATAAAACCCCATTCTTCCCCCTCCAAATTGACGCACAAGGCCCCGGCCCCTATTAATTGCTCAGTCCAAGAAAGCGCATTGCCAGGATCGGGTAACGGGTACTGTAATTTTCTCCCATCTTCAAAGGTAGCAATAAGGGCACGAAACTTAAAAAATTTCCCGGCAGAGCAAAGGGCTTTGGTTCGAGCTTGATAAAAATCGCTGATCAGGGGAGCATTCCCTTGGATCTTAAAGGCTAGGTTTTTGTGTTCAGTGCCTAGATCGTCAATATAACTGGCGATCATGTGACTGCGATCATAACGAGACATAATTTTTTCCCTTCATAAAGTGAACAAAAACAGAAACATTAGAATTAAGCAGTAACCGAGTTAAGCTCTAGTTCCAATGTGGGAGCGGGGCTAGAGGCTACTAAATTAAAAGTGACGGTGGCAGATTGTTGAATCAACACAGTTTGAGGCAAATCAGAAGCCGCTAAATCCGTGGTGGGGTCAGTGGCGGCGGTAGCGGCGGCAGGGAGAGTAAAGGAAACATAGGGAACCGCTGTTTTGTTGGTCACAGCACTAGCAACGGCCCCAGACCGCAGGGGCACATCGGTAGAAACGGCCATATAGCGGAATAGGGCACCAAACCACATCCGGGCATCATCAGCTAGAACCAAACTGGCATGGTCGGGGGCACCAAAAGCCTCTACACTTGCGGATTCAATCAGCAAACCAGAGCCACCAGGATCGGCGGCGGCGGAAACCTTTGTGGCATTGGGGAAAACATCGGTCAGGGAAACTTCCCCAATGCCTGCGTTAGTTCCGGCACTGGGGACAGGTAGGGGGGCTAAGGTCTCCCCTGAGCCTAAAATTTCATGCAATTGGAGATTTACACCATAGGTGTAATTCACCCCGGCAGTATTGGGGCGAGTCACGCTTAACCCAAGGGATAAACCAGGGGCAAGATTGGCAATGTAAGAAGTAAAAATTTCTGAAACGGCAAACAAAGCCTTATCTCGCTTTAATGCGGCGGGTTCTCCATCAGCAAATTCGTTGGCCCCTTCAATACCACCATTTAGCAGATCACCAACGGGAATAAAGACCCCCGAAAAGTCAGCAGTGCCGCCAGCTACGGGGAAAATCTGAAAAGCCATAGGGGTTAAACCTCAAAATTAGGACGGAAACATTTCTTTGTCTTTTAATGTCCTAATTCTGGAAGATTTAAAAGTTTTCGTGAGAAAAACTCATGAGTAGAGTCTTAAGACTCTACGGGGAAGAACAGGATCTAACCTTCTTTTTTGCAGGGTGGCCATATATCGAGAAATTCCGCTATTTGCTCAGGGCAGACTTCATGCACCCATAAACGTCCAGCTAGTCTAGTGACAGCTAACCAATGACGCTTGATTAATGTTTTCGCTTGATCTCGACTAATATTTTTGCTCTGACAATATTGCACCAAGGAAATTTTGGTGTAGGAATGAACTTCTGGGGTAAATTCCCTTGGATGATAGGCAAAGACTGAATAACGTTTTGCCGTGCCCCATTGCCCATCATGTCGTTTTTGGTTCATAGCCATGAATAATATCAATTTTGTCTGAACCTTCATGTTTTACGGCTACGCAGACTTTACGTAGTACCATGGTTTTTCCTTGATTCACTAAATGAGTAACGTGATTCTGTACAAGAGGAAAAATCGGGTTATCTGTCTGTCTTTTGGGAATTTGACTCAGATTGGCGATTTTCCAAAGCATTTCTTCCGCGTGGTCAATGCTAATAAACCAGCCTCGATATAGGGGATGGCGGCGGGCTTTGTTTTCGCTGTAAATTGACCCCCATTGATTACCGAGGGTTATTTTTATGTCAGCAAAATAAGCTTCCCAAATTCCTTCGCCTCCAGTCAAAAGGGGGGCAATGGGATCTGCTAATTGCGTTGTATGTTTCCAACGTTTGTCTTCTGGGGTTTCAGCATTTTCTAGTTTCCAATAGAAAATTAGGTAATTTCCATGGGTATTCCAGACGGCCCTAGGGTCAGGGAGCAATACACCACAATCCCCACCGCCTTCAAGCTTGCAGATTATTTCTTGATTAATCTTGGTCTGCTCAGTTAACCAGTTCCCCAGCCAATTTAAAGCTTGGTCGATCGCCCATGGGGCCACAACGTCGCGGGCAACTCCCCAGGCCCAGGGGGGGACAAATCCCCGGCTTAATTCCATATCCCCCAGGCTCATTGCTTGAACCTGTACTTCCCCGGTTTCTTGATTGGTTACACACTCGATAATCTGGGGCAAATCCTTCACGGGGACTTTGGGCTGTACCCCTTGGCAAGCAGTTTCGTGTAATTCCTTAATTTGATTCGATAGGAGAGTAAAAGCTTCCTCTAATCCCCCCGCCGTTGCCGCTGGACCAGGGACGTATTTATACCAGTCCCCAGCCTCAGCAGGATCCCCACACTCCCCGGCTTGAATGTTTGGGGTAATGGTCACTTTATCTTGAATATCTTCCAAATATTCGATTAATTCCGAGAAATCGCACTCCATAGGGATAGTTACGACGGTATTCTTAGTTGTTCCATTGATTGTAATCCTTAGCTCTAATTGATTGGTGTTTGGATTCCAGAACAGGCGCGGCTGAAAGGTTAGATCGCTTAATCCATCCTTGCCAGGCAAACCGCGTTCACCGCGATCGCCCTTGTCTCCCTTCTCACCTTTATCCCCTTTCAACCCAGGTAAACCACGTTCACCGCGATCGCCCTTGTCCCCCTTCTCACCTTTGGCACCATTTTGACCAGGTAAGCCACGCTCACCGCGATCGCCCCTGTCCCCCTTCTCACCTTTGGCAC
>NZ_CP019225.1:1350596-1384521 GCF_010222815.1 Synechocystis sp. CACIAM 05
CCCCAGGGCCATGAAGGCGCAGGGGAAGAGGAGCAAACCAGACCAACCGATAAATACGAAACGATCACGCTTTAGCCAATCGTCGAGGACATCAAACCATCCTCTTTCGACTGGGGCGCGTCCGACTGCAATAGTCATAAATGCAAATCCTCTTGCGTAGCTAGCATCAAAGGCAAGAATTTCTAAAGGAGGCTTTTGTAATTTGGGTTATGCCATTTAGAATCCATTCTCTAATAAGACGAGACGATTGGAAACTACACCGCCGGGGTAGAGCGGTTGGTTAAAACCCAAATGTGGCCTTTCGGCGGAACAATATCTGTTCTCCTGATGCCATTTTCTTATGGGTAGCAAGCCAGGCCACAGGGGCCAAACCTGCAGTGGTGTTGGCGTTCCTTGCCGAAACGCATCTACATATTATTATTAGCAAATATTTTACATTCTGACATATTCACTCTCATAATTGCCGATCGCCTGGGGTCTAGGATTCCGGGGCTTGGCCGGCAATGTTAATACGATGACTGAGACTAGTGAGGGTCTGACTGGTCTCCCAATCTTTTTGCTGTAGCTGGGTGATTTTGTCGCAACTGTACATCACAGTGGTGTGGTCTTTGCCACCAAACGCTTCCCCAATGCGGGGCAAACTCAGGTCTGTGTGTTGACGCATTAAATACATCCCCACCTGACGAGCCAGGCTCACTTCCCGGCGGCGGGAGTTGCTGAGTAGTTCTTCAACCTTCAACTGATAATGTTGGGCCACAATGGCAATGATGGTTTCCGGAGCGGCAGCCACTTTTTCCACTGGGGGATTGAGCACTGGGGCAATGTTTTCTACTGTCATCGCCACACTGGATAGGGAAGTGTAGGCGATCGCCCGGATCAGGGCTCCTTCCAGTTCCCGGATGTTGGAAGTGTAATGGGAAGCAATATACTCAATGACATCCTTGGGCAGACGAATCCTGTCGTACTCAGCCTTTTTTTGCAGAATGGCCATGCGGGTTTCCAAATCTGGCACCTGGATATCGGCAATTAAGCCCATGGAAAAACGGGAAATGAGCCGGTCCTGTAAGCCAGGAATCCTTTGGGGAGCACGGTCGGAGGCTACAACCACTTGTTTGCCCGCTTCGTGGAGACTGTTGAAGGTGTGGAAAAACTCCTCTTGGGTGTACTCCTTGCCCTTAATAAATTGAATGTCGTCAATGAGTAGAAAGTCTGCACTGCGGTAATAGCTTCGGAAATCCTCCATATTGTCCTGGCGGATGGCAGTGATCAGATCATTGGTAAATCTTTCTGTGGAAACGTAATAAACCTTGGCGTTAGGGTACATTTCCAGTCGGTAATGGGCGATCGCCTGCATGAGGTGGGTTTTGCCTAGACCAACGCCGCCACAGAGAAAAAGAGGATTAAATTCCCGTCCGGGGGATTCTGCTACAGCCAAAGATGCCGCATGGGCCATGCGATTGGTGGGCCCCACCACAAAACGAGAAAAAGTATATTTACCATTGAGCGCTGTGGCATTTTTAGGGGTGGTCTCCATGGGCAGAGAAGACTCCTGGCCAATTAAGCTATGGGGTTCCAAGCCATCGGTAATGAGCTTCACCGTGATCTCCTGGCCTGTTAAATCCGTCAGTACCTCCATCAGCAGTGGTCCATAGCTTTTTTGCAGATGGTTCAGGACAAAACCATTCTCCACCTGAATGGTGGCCACCCCATCCCCCAAGGAAATTAGGACTGATGTTTTGATCCAAGTGTCAAAGGCCGGTTTGGTTAACTGGGTTGCCAGGATTGCTAGGGCCTGTTGCCAAAGATTTTCGCAGGAGACCATCAAAAATATACAAATATACTTAGTAGGAAAACTCTATTGGAGAGCGTGAACGGACTAAAGCGATTGGAACATGATTGCTAAAAAAGCAAAGGTTCCCACCACCACCAAGGCGATCGCCACCACAAAACTAATGGAAAGACGGGACTGGTAAGTGAAACGCCCCCGTTCAATGTGCTTTAAATCCTGACGGTGATTAATGGCCGCCGCCAGTAGGGCCAAGGTGCCAATGATAATAAAGGATAAACCCAAAGTCCGGGATAGGTGAAAACCATTTCTGCCCCCCGGAAACGCGCCATGGATGGCAGCGACAATACGGTCAATGCCCACGCCAAAACTGATCAAAGAAAGGCTGGTGCGAATCCAAGCCATTAATGTCCTTTCTGCGGCGGCCCGATTCCGTTCCTTGGCCAATTCATTGGCTAAGTTATAGGGCTCTGGAGTTGGGGGATAATTATCCATACATTTCGCTAGCAAGTAAATTTGCTGTTTATCAAAAAAATGGACGCTAAAATCCCCTATTAAAGCCAAACCCAAGCAAAAGGCCCAAAGCCCACAGACTTTGGAAAATATGACCAGGTATTTGTCCCAGAGCTGAGGGGGCAATAGGCAATAACTGTGGGAAACTGAGAAAAACCAGATCCCTAGCCGGTTAACCCCCGCCCTCTAACATTTAACCATGGCCAATCCTGTCACTTTGCCCCAAACTTTTCTGTTACTCGGCTCTGGGGAATTGGGCAAGGAATTTACCATTGCTGCCCAGAGATTGGGCAATCGGGTCATTGCGGTGGACCGTTATCCGGATGCGCCAGCCATGCAGGTGGCCCAGGTTGCCGAAGTCATTTCTATGTTGGATGGGGATGCCCTGGAAGCAGTGGTAAAAAAATATCAGCCGGATTGGATTGTGCCAGAAGTGGAGGCCATCCGCACGGAAAAATTGTTGGAGCTGGAAGCCCAGGGCTATCGGGTCATTCCCACCGCCCAAGCCACCAATCTAACCATGAACCGGGACCGGATTCGGGAGTTGGCCGCCCAACAATTGGGGGTGCGTACCGCCCGTTACGATTACGCCACCAGTTTGGCCGAGTTAGAGCAAGTGAGCCAGGCCATTGGTTTTCCCAACGTGGTTAAACCCGTGATGTCTTCTTCGGGTAAAGGTCAATCTGTAGTTAACAATGCCGATGAGGTAGCCCAGGCTTGGCAAGGGGCGATCGCCGGAGCGAGGGGTGATCAGACCAAGGTGATTGTGGAGGAATTTATCCCCTTCGAGTTGGAAATTACGCTGTTAACTATCCGCCAATGGCAGGGGGAAACCCTGTTTTGTGACCCCATCGGCCATCGCCAAGAACGGGGGGATTATCAAGAATCATGGCAGCCAGCCCCTTTATCTCCAGAGCAATTGGCCCAAGCCCAGGCGATCGCCAAAACTGTTACCGATGCTTTGGGGGGAGCGGGCATCTTTGGGGTGGAATTTTTCATTACCCCGGAGGAAGTGATTTTTTCCGAATTGTCCCCCCGGCCCCATGACACCGGCATGGTTACCCTCATTTCCCAAAACTTGAACGAATTTGAGCTACATTTGCGGGCCATTTTAGGTTTACCCATTCCTCAAATTAAACAAACGGGGCCCGCCGCCAGCGCAGTTATCCTCGCTCTAGAAGCTGGGGAAAAGCTGAGTTACACCGGAGTAGCAGAAGCTTTGACAGAATCCGGCACCGATGTGCGCTTATTTGGTAAGCCCAACGCCCGACCCCATCGCCGTCTGGGGGTAGCCCTAGCCCAAGGGGAATCCGTTGACCAAGCTAGACGTTTAGCCCAAACTGTGGCGGAAAAGATAATAGTACAAACAGAATAACCATCAAACAAAAACTTCCCTGATGATAAATTCACTGGGGAAGTTAAAAAGCTCTGGGTTTTGGTCACTGTATTCCGTTGTCGAAATCCTCAGGATCTGAAAATTTTCCGCAGTTAGGGAATCAGGGGAAATTTAAGAACATTTCAGGTTTGACCCGACCGAATTAACTGTGGGCCACGTCCTGTCCCACCACATCCACCACCACGGTTTCCTGGGGGGCATCCTTTTCCTGCTTGGTTGTCTTGTTTTTTAAGCCAGTGAGAACCATTTGGGAAATTTCCGATACCAGCAAAGTGGCAATTAAACCATCGTCAATCCAACCAAGTACGGGGAAAACGTCGGGCAGAAAATCGATGGGACTGAGGAGATACACCAAGGAGCCGAGGACAATCCACCAACGGTACCGGGGATGGTTCAGCATTTGACGGTACCAACCATAGAGAGACTCGAGGGAAAATTTCATGGGGTGCGGGGGGAAAGAACAATTTAATTTTGGCAGATCCAATGGGGGCTCCGGGGGGGGAAACTCCCAGGCTTGGGGACGGATTTCCCTCTAGCCTTGGGTTTAGCCAGCAGTTTCTCTTTTGGGCGCTGACATTGCCCCCCAGTCGGCAATAATGTATCTGTCGTTAACCTTGTCTTTGCCAGGCCCATGCTGATTTCCCGTGCCCCTGTCCGCATTAGTTTTTTTGGTGGGGGAACCGATTATCCTGAGTATTTTCTCCAGCATGGTGGTGCGGTTCTAGCTACGGCGATCGATAAATTTTCCTACGTCACTGCTAGCCCTTTTCTGAGTCATTTATTTGACTATTCCATTCGCGTTTCCTACCGCAAAGTGGAATTGGTGAAAAATCCCAGCGAAATGGAGCACGTGGTTTTTCGGGAATGCTTGAAATTCTGTGGTTTAGAAAAAGATATTGAGCTTCATAACATGGCGGATTTACCAGCTTTTACCGGTCTGGGGTCTTCCTCTGCTTTTACGGTTTCCTTGCTCCAGGCTCTGCACTCTTTTAAAGGGGAATTTATCCGTCCTTTGGATTTAGCCTATGAAGCCATTTATGTCGAAAGGCATTTGGTCAAAGACAAGGTGGGTTGTCAGGATCAACTAATGGCCGCCATGGGGGGATTTAACTTGGTGGAATTTCGCAAGGAAGACGATATTGTGGTCAGTCGGGTCACCATGGCCCCGGAAAGGATGGCGGAGTTTGAAGAACATATTTTCATTGTTTTTACTGGCATTAAACGACGGGCGGCCAATGTGGTGGAAAAGCAATTAAAAAGGGTGGGTGATAATCGAGAAACCCTGAAACTGATGCGTGCCATGGTGGACAAGGGTTGGGATATTTTGACCAGCAATCAATGTCTGTCGGCGTTTGGGGAATTATTGGACCAAGCATGGCAGGCAAAGCGAAGTTTAGATGTGGGCATTTCCAATGGCGACATTGACCGCATTTACCAACAGGGAAGGGAAGCCGGGGCCTGGGGCGGTAAATTGCTGGGGGCTGGAGCAGGGGGTTTCATGTTATTTTTTGCCCCACCATCAGTGCATCCCCGTTTGGCGGAAACTTTTAAGGATCATCAAGTTTTGTCGGTAAAAATTAATGCCCCCGGTTCTCAGATCATCTTCTCCTAGGTTGAAGGCTGCTTAATTCCATGGACCCTGACGGTCAAGCAAGGGCAGGAAAAGTATCATGGATGATGACGCCCTAATTCTTTGCCCATGAACTTAGCCACCATTAAAGCCACCCTGCCGGAACTAATTGGCCGTTATCAGTCCCAGGCAGACTTTATCAGTATTCGCTTGGAGCAGTCCGAAGGAACCCAAATTAGCTTGCGGAGTGACCAGGTGGAAACCCTCAGTGAGGGTATTGCCATGGGTGGCCAGGTGCGGGTTTGTCATCAAGGGGGTTGGGGTTTTGCCAGTTTTAACCGTTGGGAACAGTTACGCCAAAGACTAGAAGAGGCGATCGCCGCCGCGCGATTAATTGGAGATGATGAAACCCTGTTGGCTCCCATTGATCCGGTTCAACAAACCTTTATCAATCCTTTAACGGGCAAAGATCCCCGCCAGATTAGTTTGGCTGATAAAAAAGCTCTGTGTGACCACTACAATGATTTGCTCCGGGGCACCAGCGATAAGATTACCACCACCCATGTGCGCTACAGCGACAGCCAACAAACGGTGTTGCTAGCTACTTCGGAAGGGACTCTGTTGGAGCAATGTTGGTGGGATTTGGAAATGCGTTTTGCGGCCACCGCCAAAGATGGCAACGGCGTTCAAGTAGGTAGAGAAACCACAGGCTCCCGCCGGGGCTACGGGGATTTGGAAAATTTAGACCAGGTGGTGCAGGGGGCGGCCCAACGGGCAGTGAAAGCGTTAACTTTGCCCACAGTGCAGGGAAAAACTTATCCGGTGGTGATTGACCCAATTTTGACTGGGTTATTTGTCCACGAAGCCTTTGGCCATCTGTCCGAAGCGGATATGCTCTACGAAAATCCCGACTTTTTGGAAGTGATGAGTTTGGGTCGGCGCTTTGGCCCGCCGGAATTACAAATTTTTGATGGAGCGGCTCCACCAGGGCACCGGGGTAGTTATGGTTTTGACGATGAAGGGGTGCCCGCCAGTACCACCCAGTTGATTAAAGATGGGGAATTGGTGGGTAGGCTCCATTCCAGGGAAACGGCGGGGAAATTGGGGGAAAAACCCACTGGCAATGCCCGCTGTTTGAACTACCACTATCCCCCCATTGTGCGGATGACTAATACGTGGATTGGCCGGGGCGAAACTCCTGTGGCTAATTTGTTAGACGGCATTGAGGAAGGGATCTACGCCCAAAATTGGCTGGGGGGTATGACCAACGGGGAAATGTTCACCTTTAGCGCTGGAGAGGCCTGGATGATCCGCCATGGTCAGCTAGCGGAACCGGTTAAAGATGTGACCCTGTCCGGCAATGTGTTTAAAACCCTGGCTAACATCGAGGCGATCGCCGATGACTTTTATTGGGATGAGTCTGGGGGCTGTGGCAAAGGGGGCCAAAATGGTTTGGCGGTGGGTTGCGGTGGCCCCAGTTTACGCATCCGGGATGTGGTGGTGGGGGGCAATGCCGCCTAGACCCCTGCTGTTTCGGACTTTTGGGGGCAAATAATACCTCCCCCTAACACCCGATCGCCGTCATAGAGTACCGCGGCCTGGCCAGGGGTGATGCCAAATTGAGGTTCGTCAAAGACCAGTTTGATTTGTTGATCGTGCCAGGGAATGGCATTGACGGTCACCGGAGCGGAACGGTAGCGCACCTGCACTTCACAGCGGATGGGGGCCGTCGGCTCTGGAATGGAAACCCAGTTGAGTCGTTGTACGTAGCATTCCCCACTGCCCGCATTCTGGCGATCGCCGACAATGACCCGATTCATCACCGGATCGAGCTTAACCACGTATAACGGTTCCGCCGCCGCAATACCTAACCCTTTTCGTTGGCCAATGGTGTAGTGATGAATGCCTTCATGGTGGCCCAGCACCGCCCCGGACAGATCAACAATTTCCCCGGCTTTGGGGGCAATGTATTTGTCCAAAAAGTCCCGCATGGAGCCATGGGCTTCAATCAGACATAAATCCTGACTATCCTTCTTCTCCGCTGTGCTGAGGTCAAATTCCGCCGCCAACTGTCGGGTCACAGTTTTGGTTTGCTCCCCCAGGGGAAACAGGGTGGCCGCCAAAATTTCCTGGGACAGGTCATAGAGAAAGTAGGATTGATCCTTCTGGCGATCGACCGCCCGCAACAACTCGTAGCGTTGACTGGCTTCGTTCAAGCGAATGCGAGCATAGTGCCCCGTGGCAATTTTATCGATACCGAGGGACTGCTGAGCATATTGCAGCATAGGGCCAAATTTGACCGCCTTATTGCATTGGGAACAGGGCAATGGAGTCACGCCCTCGCCGTAGCCCTGCACCAGATAATCAATAATATGATTTTGAAATAAATCCCTGGTGTCCACAATTTCGTGGGGCACCCCCAACTGCTCACAAATGGAAGCGGCATCCACTAGCCCTTCCGAACAGCATTGACCCTTACCCTTCATCAACCACAGGGTCACCCCCACCACGGCATAACCCTGACGGTGCAACAGGGCCGCCGCCACCGAACTATCTACTCCGCCGGATAGTCCCACCACTACTTTCTGCGTCATTGCTAATTTACTCTGCGCTCCAAATTGACAGGGGTTGCTCTAACAAATAGACCCTAACCCAGCTTAACCCAGAAAAACTACTGCTAGAAAATGAGGGTATATAGTTTTACGGCGATCATTACCACCCGACAACTTTGTGATAATAGTTTCGACTTCCATAAGCGAAAAACATTTATTTGCGAACTGGTCTAACTGCTCATAGCGCACAGGGAAAATTTTGGAAAGTGTAAAGTGAAGTGTAAAATAGGAATTATGGGTATCCTCAATGGATATATAAAAACAGCCATGCAAAAAATGAGTCTTGCGCCTGTGTTCTACACACTGGCTCAGGTGCAATTTAACCCAATTGCCCAAATGTCGGATTATGTTGCCCGTTTGCAGGAGCGCCTGCGCCGAAGTGGGTTCCCCGACTTCCAAGCCGAAAATCAATTAGAACTCACAATTCGCCGACTAGACGAATCACAACCTGATGTTCAGCCTCAGCAGCATATGCGTTGGAGCTTCATGAATACTCAGCGTACTGAAGGATACCTATTGCTCTCGAATGCCTTAGTTTTTCACACTACTACATACGATACCTTCGCAGACTTCTTACAGAAGACCATCTCTGGCTTGAACTTGGTTCACGAAATAGTTGAGTTGGCTTATTTTGAAAGGATTGGACTTCGTTATCTTGATGCTGTTGTACCGATCAACAATGACACACTGCAACAATACTTGAATCCATCTCTGCTTGGTTTTTCTGAAAATATAGACGGTCATCTAAGCCATAGCTTTACTGAGACTGTCACAGTTGTTGGTGACGGCAATTTAGTCGCTAGAGCAGTTATTTCCGATGGGGCATTAGCTTTATCACCTGACTTGATTTCGTTACAGCTCAAACTACAACCCCGATTCACAAAGATTAATGGTCGGAATGCTGTGTTAGATACTGACTATTTCGTTATTAACCGAAATAGTTTTGATCTCAAAGAAATTGAAGATCAACTTTTAAAGGCGCATGACATCATTACGAATGCTTTCAATGTTTCGGTAACTCACTACGCTAGAGAACAGTGGGCTTAAGACTATGACTACTATGACAATAAACCCTTATTCCTCGCCTATTAAACCTAAAAACACCTATAGCTCTCATGCCGCTATCAAATTAGTTGCCCCACTATTGGTCTTGACAGCAGGCACAGGCGGTATTATGACTGCGCATAGCACTGCTGAGCTAAGCAGATGGGTCTATGATCCACGTATACATGTCGAACCTTCTAGGGCAAAGGAGGTTGATGTGCGATCCCCTGCTGAGCATGTCGCGAATATCCGTGATGTATTTGCTATAAATATGTCTGATCTGGCTTCTGTTCTTGGGGTCACTCGTCCTACGGTCTATGCTTGGCTGGCAGGACAAGAGCCAAAGGGAGAAGCAGTAATACGTATTCAGCAGTTGTCTTGCGCCGCCGACAAATTTAATCAAGCAAACATCATCCGTCTAGATAAACTGGTGCATCGTCCAATTTTAAATGGGCGTTCCTTGCTCGATATACTCAAGACAGATGAAGACCCTATAGCGGCTTTAGCCACTCTCAAGGCAATAGCCGATAAAGAAGCGCAGACCCGTCGTGAACCTAAGGGTGCTGGAAAACACTTGAGATCGCTCGATGATGTGTTGGGCGAATCTTCTGTGGCTATCGATGAGAGGAGTTAGTACAAGAAATGCCTTGGTCCCGAAACACCATATGGCAACAGGGTGGCGTGCTGGCTCAGAAAGACTTTCAGGCAGTAGGTTTGACTGATGAACCTGAGGCTGATCTGGCTATAGCGATATCTCACGATTGTGATATCGCCAATGACAATTTGGATACTGAACCTGCTGTAGAATTCATTTTTTCTCGCATTCTAGAGGAACACAATGGGAACTACACTCATGGGAAAAATCCACGCATCCTGCACCTAGATTACATACACAATGGACAAACTGTTTGGATTGAACTAATCGCCTCAAGAAGGGTTATAGTTCAGAAAAATTCACTTGAGGCAATCCAGCCTGATCAAACCTATAGTCTCATCACCCGCCAAACCCTTCAGAGTTGGCTTGCTGTGAGATATCGTCGCATTGCTCTACCAAACAGTCTTGTGGAAAGACTTCGTTCCGTTTCTACTTACATCGAGAAGGAAGGAAAGAGAAATTCTTCTGGAATCTTGTCTTTTCGGCTATCTTATGCGCCCCAAGACGAATTGCTTCCTGAAGAACCTTATGAGCTATGGTTGAGCATTGTCTACGTTACCGATAAGGCTGAATATGCCACTGTGGCTGCAAATATAGCACAAAATTTGAAGACAGAATTTCCAAATCTTTTAGAAAAGACAAAGGATAACGGTACGGTAGATTTGCGCAAGTGCGAAGCGGTCTCTGAAATAGAATTCACGCTTCGCGATATGCGTGACACGGTTGAGTACAATCTCGAACATTTAAGCTATCGCACTGAGCCTTCTGGACCAGTAATTTGAGTTTAGATACAAGACTCCAAGCTAGTAAAACTATGCAAAAAGCATCACAAAATATTAAAAATTAGCTGTAATATTTTATATTTAAGCTAAGAATTTGTACCCTTAGGCAAGATTCTGTTGACGACCCAATAACTACACCGACAAATTTAAAATTACTCCGGATTGAGGAGGCAGATTTAAAAGTAAACCCGACGAATTGCGTTGAATTTCTATGGCAGCGCTAGTGGTAAAGACCGTTTCAATTGCTTGGCCTGAGTCCACAACTTCAGGAGGCAGGGACATTGTTATGCTCTTATCCCCTGGATTAACGGCAACAATTAGGGTTTCATCACCATATTGCCGCTGAAAAACATAGCCCATACTTTCCATGGCGAGAATTTTGTAATCCCCCAGTTGTAAGCATTGATAGCGATGGCGCAGGGCGATCAATTGGCGGTAAAATTCCCAGCAATCTAAGTCCCAATCAGCTTTGGCGGGAAAGACTCGGCGACAATCAGGGTCGTGGCCCCCAGGTAAACCCACTTCGTCACCGTAGTAAACACAGGGAGCACCGGGGAAAGTAAACATCAGTAAAAGAGCGAGGTTAACGCTGGGCCGATCGCCATTGGCCAGGGTCAGTAGACGGGCGGTGTCGTGGCTGTTGAGCAAATTTAATTGGGTTAACTGAATTTCCCAGGGATGTTTTTGCAGCAGTTGGCTAATTTTTTCTCCATAGGATTCTGCGGTTAGGGCTGGGTAGGGACGGTATTCTTCCCCCCGTAGATGTTCTTTTTGCAGGCGATCGCCAATGGTGAAGGCTACGGTCGGTTCGGTGAAGCGATAATTCATTACCCCATCAAACTGCTCCCCGGTTAACCAGGGGCTAGCATCACACCAAATTTCCCCCACAATGTAGGCTTCTGGATTAATGGCCTTGACCCTGCAGCGGAATTCTTGCCAAAAACCTTCCGCTTTGACACAATCGGGCACATCCAAACGCCAACCATCAATGCCCTGGGCAATCCAATACTCCCCCACCCGCATCAAATATTCCCGTACGTCGGGATGGTCATGGTTAAACTGGGGCAGGGCCCGCAAATCTACCCAGCCCCGATAGTTAGCTGGGAGGGAACCGTCATAGGCTGATAGGGGCCAATCTTCAATGTGAAACCAATCTAACCAGGGAGAATGGGGGCCATTTTCCAAAATGTCGTTGAAAAAGTAGAAACCCCTGCTGGCATGGTTAAACACTCCATCCAAGACTACTTTCATCTCCCGCCGGTGGGCCTGGGTTAGTAAAGCCTGCAACGCCTCGTTGCCCCCCAGTAGAGGATCCACTTGGTAATAGTCATGGGTGTGATAACGGTGATTACAGGCGGACTGGAAAATGGGGGTCAAGTATAAAGCGGTAATGCCCGAATCCTGGAGATAATCCAAATGTTCGATCACTCCCCACAGGTTGCCCCCCTTATAACCCTGCACCGTTGGCGGGGCCCCCCATGGTTCTAGCTTTGGTTGTTGAGCGACGGCGATCGCCTGTTGTTGGCCGATGGCAAAACGGTCAGGAAAAATTTGATAGAAAACGGCTTTTTTCACCCAATCTGGGGTTGCAACCATGGTGATTCTAGTCCTTGTTAATAATTTGTTAATATTTACCCTGTCGTAATGGTGGGGCACAGGTTTTTAAAGGCAATTTTTCGATACACTGGAAGCTCAGTTTCCCCCCAGCCCTATTCCTATGCTCCGACTCGAACACATCCGCAAAATTTATCCCACCGGCGAAGTTCTTAAAGATGTGAACTGGGAAGTTAAACCAGAAGAACGGGTAGGCCTGGTGGGGGTCAACGGGGCCGGAAAATCCACCCAACTGAAGATCATTATGGGGGAAGTGGAGGCCACTGCGGGGGAAATTATTCGCCCAGCGGCGCTGAAAATTGCCCATTTAACCCAAGAATTTGACGTTACTCCCAGCCGTACTTTGCGGGAGGAAATGTGGACGGTATTCACTGAGGCGAACCAGGTTCAGGATGCCATGCACCATGTCCATCAGGAAATGGAGGTGGCGGACCCGGATACGCTGGAAAATTTGATTCACAAATTAGATAAATTACAGCGGCAATTTGAAGCCTTGGATGGTTACCGTTTAGAGTCGCAAATTGAGCGGATTTTGCCAGAAATTGGTTTTGAGCCGGAGGATGGCGATCGCCTGGTAAGTTCCTTTAGTGGCGGCTGGCAGATGCGGATCAGTTTAGGCAAAATTTTACTCCAGGAGCCGGATTTACTGCTGTTGGACGAGCCCACCAACCATTTAGATTTAGAAACCATTGAATGGCTAGAAACTTACCTCAAGGGCTTAAAAACCCCCATGGTAATTATTTCCCATGACCGGGAATTTCTCGACCGCCTTTGTACCAAAATTGTCGAAACGGAACGGGGTGTTTCCACTACCTATCTGGGCAATTATTCCAGCTACCTAGTGCAGAAAGAAGAAGGTAGTCTTGCCCTGGCCAGCGCCTATGAACATCAACAAAAAGCCTTGGCTAAACAACAGGCTTTTGTGGATAAATTCCGGGCTAGTGCCACCCGCAGTACCCAAGCTAAAAGTCGGGAAAAACAACTAGAAAAAATTGAAAGGGTAGAAGCCCCTGTGGGTGGAGTAAGAACCCTTAAATTCCATTTCCCCCCTGCCCCCCGTAGTGGTCGTCAAGTGGCTTTAATTGAAGATATTTCCCATTCCTTTAACGATAAATTGCTCTTCCTGGGGGCTAATTTGGAAATTGAACGGGGTGATCGTATTGCTTTTTTGGGCCCCAACGGTTGCGGTAAATCCACCCTCCTGCGGATGATTATGGGTATGGAATTGCCAGACGAAGGGCAAATAAAATTAGGGGAACACAATATTTTGCCCGGCTATTTTGAGCAAAACCAAGCGGAAGCTTTGGATTTAGAAAAAACCGTTATGGAGACCATCCATGATGAAGTGCCCGACTGGAAAAATGAAGAAGTGCGGACCCTGTTGGGACGATTTCTCTTTTCTGGGGAAACGGTATTTAAAAAAGTGGCCGCCCTCAGTGGCGGGGAAAAAGCCCGTTTAGCCCTGGCAAAAATGTTACTCACTCCGGCCAACTTTCTCATCCTTGATGAGCCGACTAATCACCTAGATATTCCCGCCAAAGAAATGCTGGAGGAAGCATTACAAGAATATGAAGGCACCGTGGTGCTAGTTTCCCACGACCGTTATTTTATTTCCCGGGTAGCTAATAAAATAGTGGAAGTTCGGGACGGGGAATTGGTAGCTTACAGCGGTGATTACCACTACTATTTAGAAAAATTAGAAGCAGAAAAAGCCGAGGAAAAGCGTCGTCTGGCCACTGAACAAGCCGCTAAAAAGCAAGCCGAAAAACGGGCTAAGCAAGCGGCGAAAAAGGCAGAGCAAAAAACCAAAAAGGTTATCGCTCCCTAGTTAGGATACCGAGGAAGATGGTGTTTATTTTCCCGCTCCCTTTGATAGGGGGAAGAAGTGGAGGTCACTAATTCTGGGTAAGCTTTAGTGGGTCAATGTAGGGAAAGCTAAAAAGGTCACCAAAAGGATCTTAAACACTATGATTGGAGTCTGAGGTAATGCGCCCAGGATCATGTCGCTCCATGGGGAAGGTTTGGCTAGTTCCTGGGAGAGTTCTCAAGCTTTGTCGCTATTTAACCAAGGTTTGGGGGTCGATCTGGAGGGACAGTTCAGGTTATGGTGCGAGGATGTGTTAGTTTTTGCACCTCACCATGGTCTCCGTTCAAAATTCCCTCCGCCTGCAGATAGAAAACCGGCTCCTCAGCCATCCCCAGAGCTATGTCAACCATGGCCAAGATGTTATTGTCGGTTTGCAGCAATGCCCCAAAACTTTGCCCCCTCACTATTTTTACGATGACCGGGGTTCTCTACTGTTTGAGCAAATTTGTCTGTTGCCGGAATATTATCCCACCCGCACGGAGGCCAGCATTCTCCAGGCGATCGCCAAGGAATTGGTGCAAATTACGGGGCCCTGTGACTTCATTGAATTGGGTAGCGGCAGTTCCACTAAAACCAGGATTTTATTAGATGTCTTTGCGGAGGAAAATGTTGCCCTGCGCTATATTCCCGTTGATATCAGCGAAGCGATTTTAAAAGAAAATGCGGAGGCTATTTTAGCTGCCTATCCTCACTTAACAGTGCAGGGTTTAGTAAGTACCTATCAGTTGGCGTTGGCATCATTGCCCAATCATAATTATCCCCATCGTTTGATGGCATTTTTAGGCAGTTCTCTCGGTAATTTTTCCCCTGAAGATTGTCAAGTATTCTTTGAACAAGTGGGTCAAGCGTTAGACCCAGGGGATTACTTTTTATTAGGGGTGGATTTATGCAAACCTGCTGATATTTTAGAAGCCGCCTATAATGATGCCCAAGGGGTAACGGCGGAATTTAACTTAAATATGTTGCGCCATTTAAATTGGCGTTTTCAGGGTAATTTTGCGTTGGATAACTTTTCCCATCGGGCTGTATTTAATCAGCAAAAATCCCAAATTGAAATGTATTTACGCAGTGGCACGAAGCAAACGGTGCGGTTGGAAAATCTTGATTTAACGGTGGATCTGCAAGCTGGAGAAACCATTCTGACGGAAATATCCCGCAAATTTTCCCTCCATGCTAACAATCCCAACGCCATTCCCCGGCAATTGGCGGACCATGGCCTAGAGCCACTCCAAGTGTGGACCGATGACCAACAATGGTTTGCTGTGATTTTAAGCCGGGTCAAATAGCAGCGAACACCCCTGCCTGACAATCCCTCAACCATAAACGAATGCCTTGGGCGATCGCCCCGGTGCTGGCATCCCGTCGGGGAGAAGTGGGCTGATCCGGGGAACTTCCGCCTAATTGTTGGTACAGTAAGGCCAATTGCCAACCCTGCTCCGTTTGCACAAAAAATGCCCAGTAAAAATTCTGGCTGGCGATCGCCCGCTGGTCGGTATAGCTTCTTTCTAGGGTGGTGAAAAATACCTGCTTAGTGGTATCCGGTACTTCCGTTTGCCATTGTTGTTGGGCCAGGGGCAAGGGATCAAAATCCGCATTGCCAGCAATCAAAATATAGGTTCTCAAAGGAACGCCACCAATTTGGCTCCGTTGCATGACCCGATTGGTATAACTGGGCAGTGCGTCCAGTAGAGGGGGCATCAATTCCGTTAACGGTTGTTGGCAGCGGCCTCCGTTGGGGGAGCGGCTATTTCTGGCTTGGCTGGGGTTTAGTCCCAGATTAGTGACCAATATCAAGGCAAAGCCAGTGACAGATAGGCCCACTTTGACAACCCAAGGGAAGCGAAATAATTTTAAACAGCAAGGTCTTGGCATAATCTTTCCCAAGCGGCTTCGGGACTAGGATCAGCAGTGATGGGCCGACCAATAACCACATAATTGGCCCCAGCGGCGATCGCCTGGGAGGGAGTCATGACCCGTTGTTGATCCCCCTGGGGTGACCAGAGGGGCCGCACGCCGGGGGTCACCAGCAAAAAGTCCGGGCCACAGGTTTGCCTCAGCTTAGCCACTTCCTGGGGGGAGCACACCGCTCCATCAATGCCAGCATTTTGGGCCAACTGGGCCATGGCGTTGACGTAATCATCCACGGCTAAGGATTGTTGTAACTCTTCCCGTAACTGGCGATCGCCAATGCTAGTGAGCAGGGTAATGGCCAACAGTTTGGGAGGATGGGGCAATGGGGCCATGGCTTGGGCGGCTAAGGTTAAAGCTTGACTTCCCGCAGTGGCATGGAGAGTGAGTAAATCCACTTCGTACCGACTGGCAGACAGACACGCCCCCAACATCGTATTGGGAATGTCGTGGAATTTCAGGTCTAAAAAAATCCTTTTACCCCGGTCTTTTAATTCCGCCAAAATCCCCGGCCCCGCCCCCACAAATAATTCCAGCCCCACTTTCCAAAAACCTACCCCCGGCAAACGATCCACTAAGGCGATCGCCTTGGGTAAATCCGGTACATCTAGGGCAACAATTACTTGGTCTGGGGTCATGGCAAAGTTGAGGAGTTATGGCAAGGTAACAAGAAAATTTGACCTACTACAGGTCGTCACTGGGGGGCGGCAGAGTACGCAACACTTCCACCATGGTGGGGGTAGCAAATAGGGCCTTTGTGTCCGCAATTAACTGCTCTCCCCAAAGATTTTTGACCAGGAAATCAATTTCTCCATAGCGACTATCTAAATTGAGGGCGTCCTGGGCTTTTTGCAAACCTTCCTGGGTTTTGCCCTGTTTATACAACGCCACGGCGATCGCCAATTGGGGTTCCGGCTGTTCCGAGTCAATTTTGATCACTTCTTGCCAACGTTTAAGGGCCGTGTCAATTTTTCCCTGTTCGTATTCAATCAAACCAATATTGTTGAGGGCCGGCCAGAACTGCTCTTCCGCTTTCAATGCTTTTTGGTAGGCAGTGACCGCATCGGGATATTTGACCAACTTGAGGTAGGCATTGCCCAAATCAAATAAGGCGGCGGGGGTATCGGGGCGCTGGGCCAAACCCGCTAGCAACACCTCCACAGCTTGGTCATACTGACCTTTTTGGAAATAGGCATTACCCAAAGTAAACTTAATGCCCGCTTCCTCCGGGGCCAAGGCCTCCGCTTTTTTCAGCACTGTGATGCCCGGCTCCACTTCCTCCTGCTGTAGATAAAGAGTGCCGAGAATGAACCAGGTTTGAAACTGTTCCGGGGCCAGTTGGGTTGCCAGTTTAGCCCGGGGAAAGGCCAGGTCGTACTGCTGAAAGCGCACCAATTGCACCACATCTTCTGTGAGCGCCAGGCCCTGATCTTCCAACTGCTGTTGGTCTAAATTGGGGGTGTAGGGCAGAACCGCCTGGGAAAACACCGGAGCCGCCCCACCGGCCAAGCCCAGTTGTAGTCCCCATAAAAGCAACCAATGACGTTTTGACACAGTAAATTTTTCCATCGATCAATGTTTTGAGCCACCGTGGGGGAACGTTACAGTCTCCCAGCTTACCCAAAGCCAAACCTAATCATTAGGTTAAATAGGGTAGGGCTCAACACCTTGGTGGTGTGCGTTTATTGTATCTAGCCCGACGTTGTTTTGGCCATCCATCTTCATCCTGGGGAGCCAGAGACAATTTTGTTCCATGCCCCATTCCCCCCTCAGCCAGACTAACCTCACCGATGAATTTTTCCCCAGCATCTTTCTTTTCTTTCCTTATCCCTATGCAGCTTGGGCGGGAATTAATCATGCCGCTGGGCTTAGCTGTGACTTTTGGGTTACTGTTTTCCCCTGCCGCTAGGGTTATGGCCCAAACGCCGTCCCAAGATCCAGACTTTGCCAGTGTGAAGCAACAATTGGAAGCCAAGCAATTCAAAGTTTTGTTGTCGCCCCCTCCCCAGCGGGGAGCCTATGGATTAATCAATGCTCAAAGCCGCACCATTTGGATTCACCCCCTCACCTTTGAACTGGGTATTGCGGTGCCGGTCATTATCCATGAAGCAGTCCATGCCGCCCAGGTATGTAAGGGTAAAGGTCAATTAGCCCCCCTGGGAGTAACGGCCGAACCATTGGTCTATGCCCAACCTTTCTGGCTCAGGTATGGCAATATTCACCGCCAAGACTTGGAGCGAGAAGCATTCACCATACAGACCCAACCCAATCGCATGGCCTTAGTTTCTGGTTACCTTAATCAATTTTGCCCATCCCGATAACTCATTTCCGCCAGGGCCAACGGGTACCCATTTCGGTTTTGGCGGACCAAATTAGGTAAAGCACCAATAGGCCAACGCCTGCAAGAAAGGGCAATAGATCTTCTTTCATAACTTACCAAGTTGTAATTTTGCTTAGGCTATAGCAAAAAAAGGCGATCGCCAATGTTGCAGTGGAATTAATGATCTGGGATAGCAAAAGGGAAAAGCAATAAACCCAAGAGCTGGAGTTGGCAACCACACTCAAGCACAACAGGCTAATCAATTTTGTCGATCTTGATCATTGATGCTTAGCAATGGCGACGACGAAAGCGGGGATCAAACTTAGCTCCTTTACTGCCATTACAACTCTGACAAAGAGTTTGCAGATTACTCATGTCATTACTACCGCCCCTTGCCAAAGGAATAATGTGATCTACCTGTAAAGCCGTTTCATTGTGACTACAACCACAAGCTCGACAACGGTAATTATCCCTTCGGAAAACATACTCACGAACGGCGGCAGGGATGGGAATACGGGGCGTTTTTTCCATGGGAGTGGCACAAGAAACAAGGAAAATATCAATTTTTGTAAAGTCGAAGTCAACGGCCAATTAGTTTGAGCATAGCCTTGTATTAGAGCGATTTCTCCACTAACGAGGCTTCCATGTCCAAGATTGCGCCCCAATGTCAGAATCTCCGTGAGCAAGTTAATCAGTTAATCGAGCTTCTGCGCCAGGAACCCACACTCCGCAGTCAGCAGGACACCAGCATTGTGGAAACGGCCTTAGGAAAGGCACTGTCCCCCCGGTTTGAAATTGTTTTTGCCGGGGCTTTTAGTGCCGGTAAGTCCATGCTGATCAATGCGTTGTTGGAGCGGGAATTACTTTATAGTGCAGAAGGTCACGCCACGGGGACAGAATGTCATATTGAATATGCTAACGCCAATGAAGAAAGGGTAGTGTTAACTTTTTTGAGTGAAGCGGAAATTCGTCAGCAGGCTTTGATTTTAGCAAAATATCTCAATGTCAATGTGGGGGATTTAAATATTAATCAACCTGAAGCAGTGAAGGTGGTTAGTCAATATTGTCAGAAAATAATTGCAGAAGAAGGGGGAGAAAATAAGTCAGAACGAGCCAAACAAGCCAATGCTCTACATTTACTACTAATAGGATTTGAGCAAAATCGAGAAAGGATTAATACTGTACAAAATTCCACGTATTCTATGGATCAGTTAAATTTTTCTAGTTTAGCTGAAGCGGCAGGTTATGCGAGGCGGGGAGCCAATAGTGCGGTGCTTAAACGATTGGACTATTTTTGTAATCACTCATTATTAAAAGATGGCAATGTCTTGGTGGATTTGCCGGGGATTGATGCCCCAGTTAAAGAAGATGCGGAAAGAGCTTACCGTAAAATTGAAAGCCCGGATACCTCAGCAGTGATCTGTGTGCTTAAACCAGCAGCAGCAGGAGATATGAGTGCAGAAGAAACACAATTATTAGAACGCATCAGCAAAAATCCTGGCATCCGAGATCGGGTATTTTATGTGTTTAATCGCATTGACGATACTTGGTACAATACTCAACTGCGACAACGGCTAGAGGGTTTAATTCAGTCGCAATTTCGGGATAATTCTAGGGTCTATAAAACCAGTGGTTTACTTGGTTTTTATGGTAGCCAAGTTAAGCAGACTAATAGTAGTACCCGTTTTGGCTTGGACTCAATTTTTGCCACCATGATCAAAGGTTTTGATGGAGAGGAAGAAACACCACAATTTGTTAGCGAATTTAATAACTACTGTGCTAATTCTGGTAAGTTATTATCCACTGCTTTCCGGGTCTCGGTCAATGGTTATGAAACATCTAATGAAAATTATGTCAGAATTTTAAGTGAATGGGGAATACCATTAGTTGATCAACTAATCCATGACAGCGGAATTGAATCTTTTCGTTCCGGCATTGGCCTTTATTTAGCAGAAGAAAAATATCCTGAACTATTTGCAACTCTAGCTAATGATTTACAACCGCTATGTATTGCTCTACGACAATTTTATCTAGAAAATTATCGGCAGTTAGATAGTCAGCCCCGGGAAATTGCCGCGATGAAAGCTCAGGAATTGACTTTGCTTAATCAAGAAATGCAAAATCTGGGTATTGAGTTCAAAAAATATATGAGTGCTCAAATTAATGATGTAGTTATCGGCAATGATCGGGAGTTTGACCAAGATTTTACTAAATTAAAAGCAAGGATGGTGGCTCGATTAGATGAGTTGTTAAAAACTTTTTCGGTAATGAATGCTTATAGGCGAGCAACGGAAAGTCATCCCCGTAATTCCACAGCTCCTTTTATTGCGGTTTTGGTGGAGGCTTTATATTATCTTGCCAATGAATTGGAAGATGCTTTCATAGAAGCTATTCATGAGTTAGTTAAAAATTTCTTTCAACGATTAGGTGATCGCCTACGAAAAGTGGATTGTTACCATCAAGTTTATCGTTTGATTGGCAATGATGGCGGTATTGAGCAACTATTACGACGGGCGGAGGAAGATATAACTAAAGCCTTGGTCAATGAAGCTCGAACGGAATGTGATCGTTATGTGCGGGAAAGTCCCCGATTTTATGATGAAGGTACTTTTTCCATTTATCAATTCCGGCAAACTCTCCAGCAAACTTCCCAAGGTTATGATGCCCAGGCGATCGTGGAAGCGGAACCAGCTATTAAGGAGTTGCTAAAACTAGATTTTGAACCTAAAGTTTTCAATACTGTACGGAAAAATTTCCGACAAACCGTCAATAATACCCTAAAAACCCATCTGCTACCAATGGCAGAAGAACAAGCCCAAATAATTTTAGAACAGTATGATGTGGCAAGAAAATATCGTGAGCAAACGTTGGAACAGGATGCCGAAGAAAAAATTGCTCGCAATTCCCGTTTACAATCGGAGATTAAACAGAAAATCGATCTTTACCAAACGAGTATTGTTAGCATTAATGAATGTTTAAAAGCCATGCAAATTTTTGAGCAGTTACCTGTTATTTCCAAGGTCGATTTCGTTACACCTGTAGCTGAAGTAAATAATAATGATGTTGAACAAGAACTCCAATAGTTCTTAAAATCAACTTATGATAGGATAAAAATGGCTTTTGAAATTTAGTAAATTTGAATAATCATGATACAAGTCAAACTTAATAAATACTTGGCTGTGCTCAATCAAAATACAGTAATAAACTGTTTTGAGAATGGCTCTCTTTATAAGTTGTCAACTCTTATTGATAAAATTTTTAATGTACTAAATAACTGCTCATGGACTTATCAAGAAGAAAGACACTCTTACGGTAAGCCAAAGTCTGAATATGATAGCTTTACTGAGATTCTTTTGCTGTATTTAAAAAAAGAGAAAGATGTGCCTATTAACAGTAAAGTTTTTTCAGAAGAAGGCATAGAAGGTGAAGTATTAAATACTAAATCTGGGGAATGGATGCAAGGAAAAGTCAGAGCCAAGGTGATCTTTGAACTGGAATTTATTCCCGATGAAAATAATTTTGACATATACGAATCTCCTCTCGATGAAATTCGTCGAGAAATAGAACAAAATAGCTGAGGATTTTACCATGGACAAGAGACAATTACTTAACCCTGAAGATGTAGTTTCAGTAACTGACTCTGACAAAATATGTATTAATCATAAAACTTTTACTGTTCAAGAATTACTAGGAGCCTTTTTTACAAAATGGTTTAATAGTGATATAGGCAAAAGGTGGTTATTTGAAGGTGCAGAGTGCCAATATCTTGCCCCTGGTAAGCTATGGAAAAAAGGAAAAATTAAAATAAGCCTTGAATTTATTCCCGATGAAGCGGAATCACCTCTCGATGAAATTCGTCGAGAAATGACCGAAAATCAATCTTAAAAAATTTAGGGATAAAATCAGGGGGTTGAAATATTAATAAACTGAGCTTAAAGAGAGAAATAACAAGCGTTTTTAAACTCTCAATTATGACTCACCATACTCCTGTAAAAAGCTGAGGAAGTCGGCCGGAGCTAATCGGGCATCTGGGCCAGGGAGTGGGGCAATAGAGCCAGGATGGTTACCATGGGATTATTTTAGCTAACCCGCAACAACTCTAATTATGGCGATCGCCTAGAATAGAAAACTGAAAGCGGCAATGGAGCCTGAAAATCCCTAACAGTTTTTCCCTGGGAATCGGTTTGCTGAAAAAAGCCTAATTTAATCATTTATTTTCAAATAATCTCGTTAAACTTTGCTAACTTCACTTTTTTTGCCCCTACGTCGTTGCTCCTCCGTTTTATGGGGGGGATTACTCCTCAGCACATTGATGTTAAGCAGTTGTGCACCGCCCGATCCCCTAGAACAAAAAAGTCAGCCCCCACCGCCCAAGGAAGAAAGTAGCCTCACCCTCAACAATGCCACCCTAGAGCAAGCCAATGCTAAGGGGCAAACTGTCTGGAAAATTCAGGTGGAGGAAGCTCGGTATAGCGTTGATGGGAAGAATGCCACCCTAGTGAACGTGAAAGGGGATTTTTACGAAAATGGCAAAGTGGTGCTCCAGGTGAAGGCGGACAAAGGGGAAATTATTGAAGACGGCAAAGCGTTGTTCCTGCGGGAAAACATTGTTGCCCTTGACCCCCGTAATAAGGCAGTGTTGCGGGCCCAGGAAGTGGAGTGGCAAACGGAATCTAGCATTCTCACTGCTCGGCAAAATTTGAAAGGGGAACACCCTGATTTGACCGTGACCGCCAAGGAAGGACGCTACGAAACGAAGGAAGAAAGGCTGATTGTGTCCGGCGATGTGGTGGCGGTGACAGAACACAATACCAAAGACCAAAATCAGCCCAAGGACCCCCGTCGCTTGGAACTCAAAACCGACAGAATCACCTGGGAAATTAAAAACAATCGGGTTTTTGGCGATCGCCCGTTGACCCTAGTGCGCTTTGTGGATAAAACTGCCACCGATGAAGTGAAAAGTAACCAAGCAGAATTGTTGCTGAAACAACAGTTGGTACATTTAGCAGGCTT
The DNA here is from genome assembly GCF_010222815.1 of Synechocystis sp. CACIAM 05. GTDB lineage: Bacteria > Cyanobacteriota > Cyanobacteriia > Cyanobacteriales > Microcystaceae > Synechocystis. Next base: position 1,373,677 of record NZ_CP019225.1, read on the forward strand.
AAATCAATTTAAATCCGTTGAACCGCCGTTGCAAATTGCTGCCGAACCCATTAGTTGGTCTTACCTAAACCGCTTTGTCTCCACCGATAATCCCATCACTATTGTGGATTATAAACAACAAATTACTGTGCGCGGCAACCGGGGAGCAGTCAATCTAGCCGACGGGATAGCTAAACTAGAGCAGGGCACTAATACTACGAGCCAAGAACAACAATCCCAACTGTATGCCGATGAGTTAACTTACAATTTTGGTCCCCAAACGTTGCAGGCAAAAGGAAATATTATCTATGAACAACAAAAAGGAGTGAAATTTAACCTCACAGGGGATTTAGCCCAGGGATCTTTACCGGATAATAATGTGGTGGTAACTAGTACTAGCCCGGAAAGAGTAGTGACGGAAATTTTTCCTAATCAATAAAGCTAGTTATTAACTAAGCAAATTCCTAACGTTTACAACTCTAAGAGTCTATTTTAAAAGCCCCTCTGGACGCCTAAATTTGGAGTAAAACTGAGTTAAAGTCCCCCATTATTGCCGGAGCTTTAGTGAGGAGATTTAGGGGGCAGAATGAAACTTTTCAAACACGTTCTAAAAGCCAAAAATGTCTAACTGTTTAGCTTGATCTTCCGTTGTTTCACCAGCCGTTTGACTAGCCATCACTTTACCTCGATTGCCCTTGCGTAAACCGACAGCAATTTTACTGTGCTTTTCAATCTGGGCCATCACCTGCCGGGCCCTGGTAATCACTGAACTAGGCAATCCCGCTAAACGCCCCGCTTCAATGCCATAGGATTTATCCGCTCCCCCTGGTGTTACTTGGTGTAAAAAGATAATTTCTTCTGGCAATTCTTTTACTGTCACTTGAAAGTTAGCCACATTTTCCAGCAAAGAAGCTAACTCGTTTAATTCATGGTAATGGGTAGCAAAAATTGTCCGGGCTTGGATTTCCCCCGCTAGATATTCCGCCACCGACCAGGCGATCGCCAAACCGTCAAAGGTGGCCGTACCCCGACCAATTTCATCCAATAAAACCAAAGATTTAGCGGTGGCATGGTTAAGAATATTGGCAGTTTCATTCATTTCCACCATAAAAGTTGACTGCCCCGTAGCTAGATCATCCACAGCTCCCACCCGGGTGAAAATACGGTCACAAATGCTCAGGGTAGCGGTCTTAGCAGGAATAAAACTACCGGTTTGGGCCATTAACTGTATTAAGCCAACTTGACGCAAATAACAACTTTTGCCACTGGCATTGGGCCCAGTTAAAATTACTAAATCAGGATGCCAATGGTCGTGGCCCAATTGGGTGTCGTTAGCAACAAAAAAACCTGCCCCAAGGGATTGTTCCACCACTGGATGGCGACCTGCTTCAATGTCAATTAAGCCTGGTTCCATTTGCATAATGGGACGGCAATAACCCTGATACACAGCCACTTCTGCTAGACCTGCCAACACATCGATCGCCGCTACGGCCTTGGCTACGTCCCGAATTGGTTGGGCTTTTTCCGCCACTGTGGCCCGCACTTCAGTAAAAATTTCATACTCCAATTGATTCAAGTCAGCTTGGGCGGTGAGAATACGGGTTTCCCGCTCCTTTAATTCCGGTGTAATGTATCTTTCTTCATTGACTAAAGTTTGTTTACGAATATAGTTTTCTGGAGCCTGTTCTGATTTACTACGGGGCAGACTTAAATAATAACCAAAGGCTTTGTTATAACCAACTTTAAGATTAGCAATACCAGTTTTTTCTCGCTCTGTTACTTCTAAATTAGCTAACCATTGATTATCATCTTCCAAACTTTGACGCATTTCATCCAACGTCGGGTTAACACCACTACGAATTAAATTGCCTTCCCGAATATGTAAGGGGGGATTTTCCACAATGTGGGCTAACACATATTTGCCCAATTCTTCCAACTCCGGCGGCACTGTCTGTAGGGCTTTTAAATAGGGACTATGGCCTTCCTGGGCCAATTCAGCTAAATCCGTCAACCGCACCAATGAAGATGCTAAGCCATACACATCCCTAGCACTGGCGGTGTTAGCCCCAATTCGCCCCGTTAACCGTTCCAAATCGTAAATTTGCCGGAGCAATTGCCGTAAATCCTGACGCAAAGCGGGGTGATGGTACAACTCTTGGATGGTATCCTGGCGAGCTTGGATACCTTTGAGATCCAATAGGGGTTGCAATAGCCAACGCCGCAAAGCCCGACTACCCATGGTGGTACTGGTGCGATCTAAAGCCCAGAGCAGGGAACCATGGAAACTACCATCCCGCACAGTTTGGTTAATTTCCAAGTTGCGTCGGGTTTGGTGATCCAAAACCAAAAAATCGGTTAAGCCATAGGTTTTTAATGGTTGAATGGGTACCACATGGGCTTTTTGGGTATCTTCGATATATTCCAGCAATCCCCCCGCTGCCCGGATTGCTAGGGGTAAACCTTCACAGCCCATGCCCTCCAAAGATTTAACTCGAAAAGTGGTTAGTAATCTCTGTTTTGCTTCCACCAAGGAAAAGGGCGCTTGGGAACGGAGAGAATAACAAAAACTGGTGGGTAATTGTTTCGGGATATGTTCTGACGGTTCCCCGGGACGCAAAATATTGCGAATGTCCGGTGCTGAGGTCGGAATCAATACCTCCGAAGGTTGTAGTCTTAATAACTCCACCGCCAGGTCATCCAAGTTACTAGACTGACAAGTGAAAAATTCCCCCGTGGAAATGTCCGCATGGGCCAGGCCCCATTTATCGTCCACCATGGCGATCGCCGCCAGGAAATTATTCCGCTTGGCTGGGAGCATACTGTCATCGGTCAAAGTGCCGGGGGTAAGCAACTTTGTTACTTGCCGTTCCACCATGCGTTTTTCTGCCTGGGCTTCCGCTGCATCCTCCACCTGGTCACAGATGGCCACGGCGTAACCCTTTTCCACCAACTGCCGGGCGTAACGGTCCAAGGCGTGGTGGGGCACCCCCGTCATGGCCACCCGGCCGATTTCCTTGCCCCCTTCCTTGCTAGTTAAAATCAGTTCCAATTCCCGGGCAATGATCACCGCATCTTGGAAAAAACACTCAAAAAAATCCCCCACCCGATACAGCAACAAGGCCCCTTGATACTGTTCCTTAACCTCCGTGTAGTGCTGGAACATCGGCGTCAACTTCTGGCGATCGAGGGTGCGATAGTCCCGTTGGGGTTCTTTAACAGTGCCGAGGATCGGAGTATCAGTCATGGAAAGGGAAAATTCTGTGGAGAGACCCTCCATTGTAAAAGATTTGCTTAAGAGAAAATCTATGAGATTATCAAGCTAAACAACGATCATCTAGAAACTCATGACGGGGTACACCGGTAGAGTAGCGATTCGAATTAGGCAGGTAGAATGATAGTGAGTGACACCCGAAATAAAGAGCCATCAAGGTCTTTATCACATCTACCCATTCTGTTATCAATCTCAGATTTTAGGGCTCCTTTCGCTAAGAGTCTCATGAAATAGGCATTTCGCCAGGATATATGTTGGAAAAAATGGTTCACAAAGAAAATTTATCAAAAAGCTGTAGCTTTTCCCCCGTGAAGGTTTCAATCAATCACTATTTTCGTATTATTATTGATCAAATACATTAGGCTAAACTAATTAAGAATGCAATTCACTAGCTAGATGATTCAGCATAATACGATCCAAATTTCGTACCGCAAGTTTAAAATACTAATTTTACGAAATTGCAATCAATTTAGATCTGAGTTTTAAACTTTATACTCTATGGATAACCCCCGTTCTTTATATGGACGTAACGGTCCTCTATCATATGATGAGTGCCCTGTGCCCATCTCCCCTGAAACTCTTGCTAGTACTCTTGCAGAGCTTGCAGATTTGCGGGGGCTAGATAGTGTTTCTCTGGCACTGCGCTCCCATGGGGTTATTATCACTCTCAAAAACTACGATAATTGGGACGGTGGTATATGGACATGGTTAATAGAAGTGCAAATGCCAGCAAGAGACTGGGCTAGGTTTAATGGATCAGAAGAACGAACTAAAATTGAGGAAGAGCTTACTGAACTAACTAAGTCTATTATTGCCAACGATGCTCATGAGTTTATTGTTCAGCTTCTAGTAAAACCGATTACACCGTTCAAAAGCTTGACAAATCAAGGGCGCGCACATTCTTCCAATACAGCACATATAGAGCATGAAGGACTGCTGTTTAGATCCCAACCAGAAGTTCTGCTATTTATTGCTCTACGTGAGACGGGCTTGCCCGTGATGCCGTTACCTGTAGTAACATCTAACCAACCACGCTTCAAACGGATTGAACCTGATTTTATTCTCATTTGTCAGGGCATGACGTTTGTTGTTGAAGTAGACGGAGATCGCTGGCACCAAGAATCCCCAGCGGCAGCACAAGAACGCTTATCTCACCTGGAAGATGAAGGGGTAAGGATTATTCGTGTATCTGCTGAGAGCTGCAAATCAAGCAATTCTGCAAAGGAAACTGCAAAGACAATCTTGTCGAAAATTGAACGACTGTTGAAGAGTCGCTAGCTTCAAAATGTTATGCCTTAATAATTTCAAGGAAACTGCTAGCTCAGTACCAATATCTGCTTTGCTAATTTGTAGCGCATCAGAAAGTTTGATCGTAATTTCCATAGGTTAACTTCTTCAATTAAGAGTCTTTATTAGAGAGCTCGATTTTAAGAAAGGTTGCCTAAACTCCTCTAAAGCCAACATTCGTATCAATTACTTCCCTGGAATTTAAGAGCTTTGAAGCTTGCTTATTTTTTGCTGTTTTCAGATTATCAATAAAACTTAGTATTGCCCCCAACAACAACAAGATTCCGCCTAAATACTGAGCGTTTGTGGGCGTTTCCAGCAAGATTAGATAGGCAAAAATAATTGCTAAAATAGGAGTTACTAGACTTGCTAAGTTAATTTGAATAAAACTTGCATTTTTGAGACCGGCTAACCAAGCCACTTGACCAACAACGACAATAATAGCACCATAAATTAACATCCATTGCCATAAAATGGGAGAAGAAACATCCATAAAATGGTCAAATCCGTAAAGAATAACTGCTATCCAAAAAAACACAAAAGTTCCCAGCAAACTACGATAAACAGTAAAAATACCTACGGGAATGGATTGTAATTGTTGCTTACTCAAAATTGTTGTGATTGCTGAAATAAAAGCGGCGATCGCCACAAAGCTTTCCCCCAAGCCAAAATCGAAATTGACCAACGTATCAAGGGGATCAGCAACCCCCCAAAAAACCGTAACAGCGACTCCGACAAAAGAAATTAAGGTCGCCACCATGCTTAACCAATTAACTGATACTTTTAGCAATAAGATACTTAAAATTAAGGTAAAGACTGGTTCCAGCCGTCCAATTAAAACCACATTAGTTACATTAGTTTTTTCTAAAGCACTGAACATTAATCCAGGGGCGATCGCCCTTGAGAAAACAGCTGTAATAGTCAAAAGTAACCAATCTTTTCGGGTTAATTTTCTTAATTTATGAAATTGCCAATCAGGGTAAAAAATTAAGATCATTAAACCCAAGGCGCATAAATTACCAACAAAGAGGACATTACAGAAGGAAATAGGATTCCGACCGTTGATCTCATACGTTTTACCCAATTCGATAATACGACTAGTTACAGGATTGGCAGCCGAAAAAATAACAACAGCAAGGGCAAGATAAATTGGACTAGGAACTTGTTTGAGAAAAGTCTGAAAGCCAGAAAAAACAGGTTTCATTTACTATGCTGATTCCTTTTGATAGCCAATGTGGGGAGCCGAATAGATAGAAACAAAAATCGCATTTTCCCGACCATGGTTAATGGCCCCATGAACTTGATTTTTCTCGGCGATCGCCACATCTCCTTGGCGCAAAATTTGAGTTTGTCCATCTCCCAAACAGTAAGTTAAAGTACCTTTGAGCATTACCCAGGTATCCTGACCATCGGGATGGGAATGGGGCTGAACAATCTGCTGAGGCTGAACACCCCAAATCGCAATACTAGAGTTTTCCGTCTCGATTATCGACGTTACCGTTGCCCCTTGCTCCGAAAAACAAGCAATTTGCTCTAGTCCAAAAATTCGTTGGTTATCCATTGCAATAATCCTCTCTTTATTTGAACTGAGGACAGGTTTTAGCGACGGAATCACATTGATAAATATAAGGCTTTTGCCAATGAAGTGGAATTTCCAGCAAATCCCTTGCCCCAGTTATGCCCTGACCAATAAAGAGCAATAAAGCGAAACTATTAATAATAATGTGGGCATTACGCCAACGATTTCGACGATCTTGATAAATATCTTGAATCGTAGCCACTGAAAAAATCATTAACAGCGCGGCTAAAATTCCATAGTAAAAATGAGAAATAAACCATTCATGCCCTCGACGATAAATTTCAGGCTGACTCCCTAACAACACTAATCCCATACCCGTCAAAGTGGCAAAGATCCCCCGCCAAATTCTTATTTTTGCTCGAAAAAGAAAGACAAAAGAAGTAATGCTTAAAATGAACAGGACAATGATAAAGACAACCCGAAAAGGCTCTTCAGAAATTAGGTTTTTATTAATAAACTTGGAAAAAATGGGATAGGCTAACCCTAAAAAAGTAACCCCCACCACCGCCATACTAAGATATCTTCCGATCGCCACGTGTTCGCCGCCAACGATGGGAGGAATTTTACTTTTCTCCCCCACTTTCATCGCTAAACGCCTTTCCCTGGTGAGCAAAGCACGGTTAAGCACAATGCCCAACAGAGGAAAAACCACAACCACGGCGATCGCCGGATGTAACAAAGACCAGGTATCTTGAAAATCCATCATAAAAATTAATCCCCGAGTTTATTAAACAATTTTTAAATAATTTAAGACTAAATATTTAAATTCTCTTTTTCCAGCAGAAAAAGGGATATTTTAAGAAGATTTTAGCCAAGAACCTGCAAATTTTTTAACAAATGTCAGAAGCCGTTGACGACGTGGAACAACCTCAACATCTTCGATAATGGGGGGAGTGCCTTGCATTGCCAAAATTTCATAGGCTTGCAGAGCAGTTTCTTTTTCTTTGAGGATGATTTGATTGCCTACCCTTGCCTGGTTCTTAATTACTTGATAAACATCTTGGGAAACTAATAGTTGTGTTCCTTTTAGTTTGTTTGCTGATTCGAGAAGATTGACAATGGCGGCCACCTCACCTAGGGGCGTTAATAGGGTAGATTGCGCCGCCACCAATGGAACAAAAACAACACTTCCAGAATGAATCCCCATACTTAAATTCAAGGGGCGATAGCGCATTTGGTTTAATAAGGTATTTAATTCTTGAACCGATTTAAACATTTCCAAGGCGGCCCAAGTTGCCCTTTCTGTGGCAGAAATATCAAACTCCTTAAGACCAAAAGCAACTAACATTTTTCGTCCCATGACGTTGGAAATTGTCCCTCCATATTTTTCAATGATTTTTTGCATTTGACTGAAATAGCGTCCCATAACATAGACAATATCGTAGGGAAAATTAACTTCATCAAAATTAGTTGCCCCACGAATATTAGCCATTAATAGGGCAACATTGCGCTCAGTATTGATTGCCCCCGTAGTTAGTTGATGATCAATTAAATCTATATCGCCCTCATCCAATACTAAACGACGGATAGTTGCTGAATTTGATAGTTTTGTTTGACACGCTAGACGGACGTGAAAGGGAAAATCTAATTTTTTAGCAAGGGCTTGTTCGATACTGGTAGGAGGACTGCAATTTTTTATACCATCTAGAACCATAATGCGGCAGGTTGAGCAATTGGCTTTCCCACCGCACACACTTATATGGGCAATATCACCCTTTAAAAGAGCGTCCAAAATAGTCTCGTTTGAGTCAATTTCCAGTAGTCGATTGTCGGGCAAACAGATAAGAATCGGCACTTTATTCACATTTGAATCTCTTAAATTTCCAGCAAGTCAGTGCTTTTTGATTACTTAAGTTAACCCATTGATTAGCAAAACATAATCAATGGATTAGGCTAATTAATAGACATTGCAGATCGAAGAAATAAAAACAAAATTGGTTATAAGTTTTGCTGGTTATATCCTAATTTTGCAACGCCTAGGATTAAATTATTACTAATCTTAACCTTGCTCTTTCAAGCGAACCATTGCCGAACCAATGGGAATATCTCCATCGACACCCTCTAGCTTAGTGGTGACACGATAAAGAACCCGTCCCCCCATTCGTGACATATCAATCCCCGATAATTGCAGTCTGACATAAGTATTAGCCTCAACCGGTTGGTTAAAGTCGATGGTTACTCCCCCAGGGGACACTTTTGTGGTGGTGGGAATTTCCCTGCCATTAGGATCAAAAGCTTTGACATCAATGGAACGCCCCATGTCAATGGGTAAACTAATGGTGGCCGATTCTAAGGAAAATCCGGTAACGGCTAGGGTGACGTAGTGCATATTGCCGGCGGCTCCCACAAAACCAGAATCCGTGACAAAGGGAGTGGTAAAACGCATTACCATTTGGGCTTGGGCTGGGAAATTAGCCAAGGGCAACAGAGCTACAGAAATAGCTAAAGCAGACAAAGAACTAACAAGGGGACGAATATTCATAGCGTTAAATTCCTTAAATTAGGAAAAAAATTAGTCAATTGCCAACAAAAAGAGACAGTAAAATGGCAATGGCATCCTCAGGTTCGTAGCGAACACGAAAGTCCACATTGATGTAAGCTAGGGCGATGTGACCACGGCAATCAATTACAAATGTGGCCGGTACGGGTAATAGCCATTCTTCAGTGCCATTGTGCTCAGGAATAACACAGCCCGATTGTAAATAAATTTGCTTAACAGCATCGGGAACGGTAAAAACTAATCCATAATCCTGAGCTGTTTGAAAACCACTGTCGCTGAGGAGATCGTAAGTCAAATCATGACGATCAATGGTTTTTTGAGAAGCAACTAGAGTTTGGGGAGAAATAGCCAGAATTGTCCCTCCCAATGCCCTAATTTTATTAACAACCTTTTGATAAGCGCGCAATTCTAAACCACAATAGGGACACCAGTAACCTCGAAAAAACTTAAGTAATACGGGACCAGTCTTTAATTGTTCGGAGAGAATGATCGTTTCTCCTTTGGTATTCTTCAGGGTAAAGTCTGGGGCAAAATCTCCTATTCTTAATAGTCTTCGATTTCTAAATTCCTCACTCAGACCTTGAATAAAATCAGAAAAAATAGCAGCTCTTTCAGGTGAAGACCTTTTCAAAGATTCTTGCTGGAACTTGTATAATTCAATTTGTAAATTCACAATCTTTCCGGAGATAGCTGGAGGCTATAACCCATCATATCCCCTAAAGATTGCCCTAATTGAACAAATTCCCGGAGATCTACTTGACTTCACTGGCGGGAAACATGGCGACCCGGCCTCCTTTTACTGCCACAACTACGTCGTAGGTTGCACAATAGGAAAAGGTAACATCGTTCTTTTTACTGTACAGATTGACAACCATTCCAGCGCCCCCCGGTTGCACTCCTAATGGTTCTAGATCACCGTAAAAAAATCGCCTCAATTGGTCTCCACTGCCTGTTTTTCCTTTGCTGGCGATAATAAGTTCGATCTGTTCTTGGCTTGCCGAAGGGGGAGCGGCGATCGCCGTACTTTGAGTTTGGGGTAGAAAACTGTGAAAGGCCACATCTCCTAGGCCAATCATGCCAGCCAGAATAAGGGGGGTTAGCAAAGAACTAACGGTTTTTAGTCTTAACATCGAGTTTTTAGGAATGGGAATTATTGATTGAGATATCATTGCCTGTTTTTTTTTCGATGGGAAGCCGGCAAAATAGAATATGCCATATGCCAGATTGGAATAGGTATTGCGATGGATCGTCTTGCTTGTATGCAGAGCTTTGTTCGAGCAATTGAAATGAATAGCTTTTCCGCCGCCGCGAGGGAGCAACAAACAACTCAACCAACTATCAGTAAACAAATTGCCGCCTTGGAAAAATATCTGGGGGTACGGTTAATCACTCGCTCCACTACCAAACTAAATTTGACAGAGGAAGGGAAACAATATTATCAATACTGTCAACAAATTTTAGAAACAGTTGCGGAAGCTGAAGCAAGTTTAGAAGGTAAAGAAAAAGCCGTTGGCACCTTACGGCTGGGTTGTTCAGTCCTATTCGGCGAAATGCAAATTGTGCCCCGCTTAAGCCTGTTTATCGCCCGTTATCCCCAGGTCAAAATAGATTTAATGATGGCCGACTATTTTGTTGATATGGTGCAGGAAGGACTAGATCTTGCTATTCGTATTGGAAATCATCAAGATAAGGCTCTAATTAGTGAAAGAATTGGTATTACTCGTCGTGTAACAGTCGCCAGTACCAGTTATTTTGAAAAATCAGGGGAACCGAAAACACCAGAGGAATTGACCAGACACAACTGTATTGTATACACATCCTTATCCACCATTAATGAATGGCATTTTCATGGAAAAAATGGAGTCATTGCAATCAATGTTAAAGGTAGTTTTCAAACCAATAGCTCTGTTGCTGTGCGAGCCGCAGTTTTATCAGGTTTAGGCATTGCAATTGCTCCCATCTGGATGTTTGGTGACGATATTTACCAGGGGAATCTTAAAGTTGTTTTACAGGACTATCAACCCATCCCTTTTCCCATTTATGCGGTCTATCGTCGCAGTCGCTTTTATCCTGCCAAAGTTCATTGCTTTATTGATTTTTTGCGGGAAGAATTTAAGCTAGATCCCTGGGTTTCTGATTATGGTGTCTAGAGCCCATTTATAAAGTCTTGTAATGGATAGCAAGTAGGAGAAGAAAAAAAGGAAAACTAAGAGTTAAGAGCAGAAGGAG
>NZ_CP019225.1:1384621-1450881 GCF_010222815.1 Synechocystis sp. CACIAM 05
TTGCTAATCCCATGAAACATATCGGGAGGTTCATCCAGCAGTTGTTGATAGGGCCTCCAGTCATCGGTACAGGACACTGTTACTTTCCACTTTGCCAGTCTCTCCAGCAAACGACTCAGGGTTTGACTATCACGATTTCCCAGTTTCCAGTCGATGAGTCTCCCAGTAACAAGCTCATATGCCTTCCAGATCCATAACTTGTTTTTTTGGCTGAAGAAAATGCCACAGTTCGTCTAATTCCACTACGATCGCTGAGTCTGGAGCTGGTTTCTCGTAGTTTGCTTCGCCAAAATCCCTAATCCAGTTGAGCGCTGACTGAGTGGAAACTCCCAATAATTTTGCTGTGGCATTCATTGACATACCACTCATGTACAGTAAGACCGTTTCTAGTTTCATCAAGAGAGGTTTACCCCGTTCCTTGGAGAGATTGGTGAATTGATATTGGCAACTCTTACACTTCAATCGTTGCTTATCCTTGACAAAGCCATTTTTGACGACATTCTCATGACCACATTGAGGACAGTGACAATGTGTAGACATCTATGCAAAATCTCATTACCCAATATTCTGCATCATGCCACATCATTCTCTATTTGAAACTCTCGAAAATTTTATTGCTGATTCCTGACAGGATTATTTTTCCTCTTCGCCTTCTTGGAAAGTCACACTAGGGGAAGCATCAAAAATGGCGTTCAACTTTTCCCTGGCATCGTCAACATTGACGGAGCGCATCACCAATAAGGGCTCACTGATGGGGCGACCCTGGTCATCGAACAACTCCGGGTGACTGCTCTGGCCAAAGCGACGGGAAAAACTGTTGGGTGGGGTGCGCTGGCTGCCCATGCTGACGGAAATTAAGCTCCGAATTAGGTTGCTAACAGCAAGGAAGGCAATCACGGTGAAGGCCAAAATATAGATAAGATGCAGCACTGAAATTTTCCCCAATTGTTCAATGGCGACCCCGCTGAGCGCCATGGTAGAAAAATTTTTTCAGCATGGAACCGGGCAGGAAAAATTTAGGAACGATCGCCTGAGTCTTGTTCTAGCTTAACAAGATTTTCCGCCGTTGACAGGAATTATCTAGGTCCGGGGGGTCTATTGGGGAGTGGCGTAGAGGTCCCGACTGCGGCCAATGCAAAACTTGAGGGAACGGCCGATGGTGGGGTTGGAAAAAATGCCAAAAACCATGATTGCCGCCAGGGCTAATCCGCCGCTGAGCCAAAATACATGGCGGTAACCAAATATCTCGTTCAGTACGCCCATAATGGGAGCGGCAATGGCAATGCCTCCATCAAAACCGCTCATGCACACGGAGAAAACCCTTCCCCTTTCCTCCAGGGAGGAACGATCGGAAATTAGGGCGATCGTGGTGGGTAATAAAATGCCACTACCTGCTCCTTCGAGGGCGGCTGCGGTCAATAATTCCCAAGAGTTATCCGCTTGGGCAAGGCACACCATAGACAGCAAATAGCAAATCAGGCTACCGACAATGAATAGCCCCCGACCATAGGTATCCGCCAAGGAACCAAGGAAGAGGCGGGGCACAAAACTGGCGATCGCCGCCACACTGTAAAAAACTCCGGCGTAGGTGGCTAGGTCAATTTCCCGCACAAACAGAGGCAAAAAGGTGGCCAAGTTACCGAACAAAAGCCCAATCAGCAGTAACACCAAGGTGGGTACGGCCATGGAGCGACTGGTGAGGAGTTTGCCAATGGAACGGGGTCGGGGGCGATCGCCGAAAACACCCTCTGCTGACGATCGATCTGGGGGACGGTTTTCCCGCACCTGTAGGGCCAAAACCAGGGAAATAAAGCCCAACAGGGAAGAGGCAATGAATAGGAATTCGTAGCCAATGCTTTGGGAAATGTAGGCCCCCACAGCCGGCCCAAATCCCATACCAATAGGCACCGCTAAACTCATATAGCCAATAATTTCCCCCCGTTGTTGGGGTGGGGATAAATCCACCACTAGGGAGTTATAGCCGGTGGTATAGGCGGCCAAGCAGATGCCGTGGAAGGCCCGAATGGCCATTAAAGCTCCCACAGTAGCGGTGAGTAGGTATCCCAAGGGGGCCAGGGCCACCACCAACGCGCCAATGACAATGGCAATTTTTCTCCCCCGGCGATCGACCAACTGACCAATCCAAATTCTGGACCCCAAAAGGCCAAGGGCGAAACTCCCCATAATCCAACCCACTTGTTGTTTCGTTGCTCCCACATCCTGGGCATACATGGGCAGAGTGGGAAGAAGGGCAGTGAGGCTGAGCCAAAACATCAGCACTGAAGCAAACAACAGAGCAAAAGTTTTCTGAGTGGAGGGAGATAGGTGACGCAGGGTCTGGAAAGAACTCACGGAATAATCTGCTGGGGAGGAAATGAGGCAAAGGGCAACTGCTTAAGGTTTCTTTACAGTTTGCTTTTCCATGATAGACCCAAAATTCCTTGCCAGGGTGAGCGGGGCGTGGGGAAGCCAAATCGGTCTGAGATGGTGAAATTGAACATTTTGTAGATCAATCTGGGGAGGGTTGATAGGGTTAACCCCCCACTCTCAACAGGCAATAACTTCCAGGTTTTTTCAAGGGATAACCACAAAAAAACAAGAATATTTTGACCAATTACTTGCCGGCTTAATCTTTTCTTAATTCCATCTTAATTTCGACTTAATCAACTGATTAACTCCCCTTAAAATAAGTCAAAAAACGGCTATGGTTAACCAAAAGTTAATCGACTTTTTTGGGAAATTATGCATTGAAAATAAAAAAAATTTCGTGTTTTAAATTAACAAAATGCAACTAATATTGTTAGCTAGAACGGACCAGTAAGGTTTCTGGCTTTATTGACAGCAAACGGCCCGTCTTACCCTAGGGTTTTGCCGTTTTTTTAGGTCGATAATTATGCCAATGGAAACCCCATCAGCGAACAAGGGCTGACTGTTTCAACTGCACTACAATTTAGATTGCAAATTCCTATGCTTAGTTCACTGCAAAAAGTTGCTACCTTCTCCGTAGTCAGCGTTATCGTCGGTTTTGGTGGCATTGGCCAGGCCATTGCCGGTACTCTCAATGGTGCGGGAGCTAGTTTTCCGGCCCCACTCTACCAACGTTATTTTGCTGAGTATAAAAAAGCTACCGGTAATACTGTTAATTACAACTCCGTCGGTAGTGGCGCTGGTATTCGTCAATTCATTGGTGAAACCGTTGATTTTGGTGCCACCGATGCTGTGCCCACTTCCGCCCAACGTCAACAGATGAAACGGGGTGTGGTTATGGTACCCACCGCTGGTGGCGCTGTGGCGGTAGTTTACAATTTACCAGGCAAAAAAGTACAACTTTCTCGCATTGCTTTGGGTAAAATCTTCACCGGGGAACTAAAAACCTGGAACCAGGTGGATTCCAAACTGCCCAACACTCCCATTCGAGTTGTGGTACGGGCCGATGGTAGTGGCACCACGGATATTTTTACTAGCCACCTCAGCGCTATTAGTAGCACCTTTAGAAGCAAGATTGGTGCTAGCCAAGATCCCAACTGGGGTTTCCAAGTACTGAAAGGTCCGAAAAATGACGGGGTAGCGGCAACGGTTAAGCAAACCCCTGGGGCGATCGGTTATGTCCAGGACACCTTTGCCCGCCGTAACGAGGGGCCCAATCTGCAAACTGCCAAGGTACAAAATAAGGCCGGTCAGTATGTAGAACCCAGCTTGGCAGAGGCCAATAAAGCCATCAGTGGAGCCAAATTTGACGCTAACTTTGTTGCTGAAATTAATGATCCCGCCTCCGGTTATCCCATTGTGGGCTTGACTTGGTTGTTGGTGTATCAAAACAACAAAAATGCCACCGTCGCCAAGGACGTCAAAGCTTTGGTGCGCTGGATTTTAACCACTGGCCAAAACCATAATACCCAGTTGGAGTTCACCAAAATTCCTCCCGCCGTTGCCCAACGGGTAATTGCCGCGGTTGATAAGATCAAATAAACCAAATATCAAGTCAATCTGCGGTTTTTCAAGCTCCCCTAGTCTCCTCAGTTCGGGAAGAAACTGGATAAAGATCCCCCGGTATTGGGAGATTTAGGGGGCAAATTAAAACTTGGCAAACAGGCTCTAGGAAAAGGCAATAGGTATGGTGGAAGGTTTTTCGCGTCGTTCAGAATTCACTCTGGCCCGGGGAGGGGATATTACCCAAGGGAATTCCCTCACCAATGGTTTGGACTGGGGCTTTAAACAGTTGACCCGTCTCTGTTCCCTCGGAGTGGTGGTCATTCTCGGCTGGATCGCCTGGGTGGTCTTTGCCGATGCCCGACCGGCGATCGCCAAGTTTGGTTGGGAATTCATCGTCAGTCAACAATGGGACAGCAGTGAGCAACTGTTTGGCGGCTTACCCTATATTTTCGGCTCGGTGGTTAGTTCCTTCATCGCCCTAATTTTTGCCCTGCCCTTGGGGCTGGCCGTGGCGGTTATGACCAGCGAAAACCTTCTACCTGCTCCGGTGCGGGTGCCCATTGCCTTTCTGGTGGAACTGATTGCTTCCATTCCCAGCGTGATCATTGGTCTATGGGGCATTTTTGTCTTCATTCCAGTGTTAATGCCTGTGCAGGGGGCACTGTTTAAATATCTGGGTTGGTTACCAATTTTTGGTACGGAACCCTTTGGCCCCAGCATGCTGGTGGCGGGATTGGTGCTGACCGTGATGATTATTCCCACCATTGCTTCCATCAGCCGGGACATTTTACTCTCTGTTTCCCCCAGCCTCCGTAGCGCTTCCATGGCCCTGGGGGCAACCCGATGGGAAACTATCTGCTCGGTGATTTTGCCCTCTGCTAGTTCTGGCATTATTGGTGCCACTATTTTGGCCCTAGGTAGGGCCCTCGGAGAAACCATGGCAGTAACAATGGTGATCGGTAACTCAAATATTATCTCGGCTTCCCTACTGGCACCGGGATATACCATTCCCTCAGTGCTAGCTAACCAATTTGCCGAAGCAGTGGATGAGCTGCACATCGGCGCTTTGATGTATTTAGCTTTAATCCTTTTCGTTATTACCCTCGGTATTAATAGTCTGGCGGTGTTGATGGTGGCAACCATTCGTCGTCAAGGGGAGAGCAATTAAAGCGATGAAAAGTTCTGCCCCTAGTAGTTTACTTGCGCCCCTATCCTTTTTCCGTAATGGTTTTGCCTGGGTGATGGGGGGGTTGTCCTTTACCCTCACCCTTGTGGCTCTGCTGCCTTTGTTGGCTATCTTAGCTGCCATTATTCAACGAGGTTTGCCCACTCTTTCCTGGGAAGTGTTTATCCATCTACCAGCTCCAGTGGGGGTGGAGGGGGAACCCAACGGTTTTGCCAATGCCATTGTGGGTACTCTGACCATGGTCGGACTGGGCGCTCTTTTTAGTGCGCCCCTGGGGGTGATGACTGGGGTATTTTTGGCGGAGTTTGCGGCCGGCTCGGCGATCGCCAATGGGGTACGTTTTGTCACCGTGATTCTGAGCAGTGTGCCCTCGGTAATTGTGGGGGTATTTGCCTATGGAGTACTGGTTATTACCACCAAGCAATTTTCGGCCTACGCCGGGGGTCTAGCTTTAGGGGTAATTATGACTCCCATTATTGCTTTGACTACAGAAGAAGCGCTGAAATTAGTGCCTGTCCATTACCGCCTGGGTTCCGCTGCCCTGGGGGCTAGTAAATGGGAAACCACAGTCAAAACGGTAATTCCCTGTGCCATTCCCGCCATTACCACTGGGGTATTGTTAGCAGTGGCGAGGGCCGCCGGGGAAACGGCTCCTTTGATGTTCACTGCCCTCTTCAGTCAATTCTGGCAAGAGGGGTTAATGGCCCCCACCCCTTCCCTGCCCGTACTGATTTACAACTATGCCAGTTCTCCTTTTGAAGAACAGAACGCCATTGCCTGGACCGCTTCCCTTGTACTATTAATGCTGGTTTTGACCATTAATCTATCCTCCCGTCTGCTGATCCGTCGGCGTTTTTAGCTCTGCCATCAATACCTAATCGTTAATTTTCCCGTTTTCTCCGTTTACCAGCTATGACTAATTTGTCCGGTTCAATGCCCAGCTCCACAGCAGCGGATTTACAGCCTGCCCTCAGGGTTGAAGGTTTGGGATTTTATTACGGCACCAAAAAAGTGTTAGAGGGGGTAACCATGGCAATCCCCGTTGGTAAGGTCACTGCCATGATTGGCCCTTCTGGTTGTGGTAAATCAACTTTGCTCAAAGCTTTTAACCGCATTGCCGAACTGGAGGGACGGGTGAAAGTAACCGGGAAAATCGAATTTTTCGGACAAAATATTTACGATCAAAAAGTCAATATTAATAGCCTGCGTCGGGAAATTGGCATGGTCTTTCAGCGCCCCAATCCTTTCCCCACCAGCATTTACGACAACATTGTCTATGGGGTTAAACTTTGTTGCAATGTGAGCCGGGCCGAATTGGATGAAATTGTCGAACGTTCCCTCACTAGGGCAGTGTTGTGGGATGAAGTCAAGGATAGTTTGAAAAAATCTGCTTTGGGTTTATCGGGGGGACAACAGCAACGCCTATGTATTGCCAGGGCGTTAGCGGTCAATCCCAAGGTGTTGTTAATGGATGAACCCTGTTCTGCTCTCGATCCTATTTCTACTCTGAAAATTGAGGAATTAATCAATAGTCTGCGGGAAAATGTGACCATCACCATTGTGACCCACAATATGCAACAGGCCCTGAGGGTGTCTGACTACACAGCGTTTTTCAATACCGATGAAAGCCGTATCGGTCAGTTAGTAGAATTCGACACCACCCAGAATATTTTCTCTAGTCCCCAGGAAACCCAAACCAGGGATTATGTGGCTGGTCGCTTTGGCTAGATACTCCTGTTTATGGTGCCCTCCTTCATATAACGTTTGCTTGTATTACCTCTTAATTTTTACTTTAGAAACTAGTCTTCAGTAAGCATTCAATCTGCTCAATTTTGCCTGGGCTAAAACTGGCTCGCCAACTATTGCCATTCAGAAATCTGGTAAAATGGGTTGCCCAATGAAATTTGTATGATGAGCAAAGTTTTTTTTGATATTACCATCGGCAGCGATACCGCAGGTCGCATTGTGATGGAATTGTTTGACGAAGTTACCCCCAAAACCGCTGAAAATTTCCGGGCCCTTTGCACTGGAGAAAAAGGTGTGGGTAAAGCTGGTAAACCCCTACACTTCAAAGGTTCCCATTTCCATCGAGTCATCACCGATTTCATGGCCCAAGGGGGAGATTTTACCCGGGGCAACGGTACCGGCGGTGAGTCTATTTATGGGGAAAAATTTGCCGATGAAAATTTCCAGTTAAAGCATGATCGCCCTGGGCTATTGTCCATGGCCAATGCCGGGCCCAATACCAACGGTTCCCAATTCTTCTTAACCTTTGTACCTTGCCCTTGGCTTGATGGTAAGCACGTCGTTTTTGGTGAAGTGGTGGAAGGTTTAGAAATTCTAGAGCAACTTGAAGCTAACGGTTCCCAAAGTGGTCAAACTAAACAGGCGATCGTTATCAGCGATTGTGGTGAAATTAAATAAGCCTGATTGACACTAGTGTGTATAGACTCTGTTAAAAACCTTGTTGGAAAAATAAAGTAAGACAGTCCCCTTGATTAGTTTTGAATTGATAATCGAGGGGGTTTTTATTGGTCAAATTTGAGTGAAAATCAATCAGCAAAACTATTAGCCTTGGTGGCAAACTTAACATCCAATTCTGTAATGCCGCCTGCATCATGGGTGGTTAAATCAATGGTGACCCGATTATATACATTGGACCATTCTGGATGATGGTTCAGGGTTTCCGCCACCAACGCTAACCGAGTCATAAAACCGAAAGCTTGATTAAAATTGGCAAACTTAAATTGACGATGGAGTTTATTGCCCTGCAAGCTCCAACCGCCGAGTTCTCCCAGGGCAGTTTGGATTTCTGGGTCAGTTAAACGTTGGGGAGTGGCCATGGTGCAATTTATCTAGATTTTTAACTATTGGTTAGGGATTGTTCCTGCCATCCGTTATATCATCTCCCAGAAAAAGATTGAAGGAAACCTGGGTTGGTTCGCCCACGTTGGTGGTTTCCTGCACCCGGCTATCGGGAATTTGCCAGTTATCACTCAAATAAGTTCTAATCTGCTCTGTTTGGGAAAAAAGACTGGCGGGATTACTATCTGGAGGACGTTGAATGGTGAGTCGCAAATACAGAGAGGGATGGGACCGGAGAATTTGTCCCACATTGTCGAGTACTGCTTGATCTTGGTTGGAAAGATTCAGGGGAGCACTGGCGATCGCCGCAGTTTCATCGAGAACGGTGAGGGGAATAAGCCCTTGATCTGTGGCGAGGCGTTGGTATTCCACCATGGCGTCATTAACCTGTAACGATCGCCGAATTTGATTGGAAAGAATAACCTGGGCGTCCTCCTGTAAATCTCGATCGCCAAGGTAGATGACCACTAACTTAAAAGCGGAATTATCGCTCCGGAGTACGACTTGATAATCCACCAATTGCAGGGCATCAGGAAGGCTCACCAGGGCGAGGGAACGACTAATTTCCCCCATCAATTCCCCCTGTAGGTCTGGCAAATAACTAACTTGGGTGATGACTGGAATAGATTCCGTGTTAACCGCTTGGCTGGTGGGAATTTGCACAAACCGCAAGGTAATGTCACTGGGGCTAAGGTCCAGGGCAGTGGCTAACTTGTCCACAAAGCGGTCTTCATCTTCCTGGCTGTAGAGCTTGTCGGTCACCACCTGGAGTTGTATCGATACTTGGTTGTTATCCCGTTTCGCTTTTACCTGGTCGATGTAGGAACGAAATTCATCATCGCCCCCGTCGAAATTATCCTGCCAGATCTGCTTAATGGTGGAATTAAGTTGGTTTTCTTCCCGTTGCTGGGTCACTTGGCGTCGCACCTGTTCCAGGGATTTGGTCAAAGGAAACGAAATGATCCCCAGGGTAACCAGGATCAAGAAAAAGCGACTGGGCAAACCTCCTACCCGTTGAAAAGTGGTGTAGGCCGGCAATCTTCTCAACCAAGAACTCACCACTTGGCTTTCAGCATTTTCCTGTTTCCACTCCCCAATGGCTTCCCGCACTGCCCGCACATCAAAGTGGACGAAAAAGAACACAATCATGGCGGTGAAAATAATCGCCACTAGGTTGGTGATGAATAGCAGTCCTCCCCCCTTGGCCACGGTCAAACCCTGGGAAGAAGCCAAGCTGAAATAGATACCAATGCCGTAACCCACCACGCACAATGGCGGCATCAAGGCCACGGCGATCGCCACCCCTGGTAAAGAAGCCGCTACCCCCTTCGCTTGTTTGCAGGTAGCCACCGATCCCACCGCCCCGGAAAACAAAGCCACAATTAAATCCAAGAGGGTAGGGTTGGTTCTAGCCAAAATTTCCGGCGTAATTTCCTTAAAAGGGACGATGACCACCAGAATGGCTGCAAAAACGATGGCTAAACTACAGCTCAGTAATAAATTAAACGCCGCCCGCAACCAGAGCACCACGTCTCCCGCCGCCAAACCCATGCCATTGGCCAAAATTGGCCCCATCAAAGGGGAAATCAACATTGCTCCAATGATTACCGCTGGACTGTTCAGTACCAACCCCAGGGTGGCAATGCCCGCCGCAAACAAAACTTCAATCCAGTAACTTATGTCCCTGAGGCTAACGGACTCACATAACTGGGTGTAGATTTGCACCTTATGTTCATCGGTCAAATCTAAATTATTCGTAAAGCCACGGCGTAGACGCAGTAACATCAGCAGGGAAAAACGATGCCCGGAGGACTTGGACTTTGACATAGGCGGGGATGGGATTAATCGTCTCCATTGTGCTTGACCAATACTATACTCTGGGGAGAGTTTGCTGAATTATTGCCATCCACCTTTTCGGGGTCGGGCTATCCCAGGTTATATTGCCTTACATTATCCCCATATCATTCATTATTTCCCATCGAGCGAGTTGTTTATGTTTGGCGTTCTGCTGTTCCTTATTTTCTTCTGTGCCGTCAGTCTAGCCTTTTTTGCCAACCGTAAATGGTGGATTCGTGTTTCCACCCAGTCTCCCCGCTGTACCTATTATTTTGGTCCCTTTGCTTCCCAAGAAGAGGCGATCGCCCACCACCAAGGTTATCTCCAGGATTTGGAGATGGAGGGAGCCCAGGGCATTGAATACAAGATAGAACGCTCCTATAAGCCGAGAAAATTAACCATCGAAGACTGAAAAAAACGCCAGCAATGGGGAAGCTTGTTGGCTAATTTCTCCCCAAAGCACAAATCCCCCAGTTATTTGGTTAACCAGGGGATCCAGCTTATCTTTACAGCTAAAATTCTGAGCAAGGAGATCTTACTAAAAATTTAGTCTCGACCGTTGAGGGCAATCAGTAGACGCAGAATGAAGATAAACAGGTTGATATAGGTCAAATACATGGACAGGGATGCAGCCAAATATTGATCATCCCGGTAGGTGCGGGGGAGAACAAAAAAGTCCACCACCGACACGCCGGCAAATAGCAACACCCCGAAGCCCGAAATGGCCACTTCCAAAAAGGTGGGGGTAATGACCCCAAAAAAGCCGAGCACCACTTGGAGAAGCATCACCACCACTAGCCCGATCAAGGCTAAGCTGACGGTTTTGCTCAGGGCAATGCCATCTTCTTCCGATAAATTGGAGCCAATACTACGGGCCACCACAAAAGTTACACCACAGCCCAGGGCCGCCACACCAATGCCTTGGATGCCCACTCCACTGGTTTGCAGGGCCAGGTAAATAATGCCACTCAGGGTATAACCAGATAGCAGACTATACAGGGTTAGCAGGGGCAAAGCCGTTGCGTTATTGCCACTTTGCGCCACCCGCATGGCGACAAAAAAGAGAATAAAATTACCGATTAAAGCGACCCAAAAGGTGGTCATGAATAGACCGGGATTGCCCTGCATGACGCTGAGACCACCAAAGGTTCCCGCCGCTGTCAGCACCAAGCCTCCGCCAAGATAGGGGAGGGCGTTTTTGATTACGTTTGGCCCGATCAGACTTTGGCCTTTTGCCTCCGCCATGATCTGACGAAAATTGCTGGTATTGCTCATAAAAAGTGGATTTTTGACTAGGATAATCACAGGGGGGAAATTATTTTTCCCTTACCTTTAATATACTATCGACAACCATGGCCTTGCTTTAAGTGCTGGTAAGTCCCTGTAAGCCTTTATTTGTGGGCTATTTCTGCCCCTGGATCCCGCCGGCTGAGCTAAGCATGAACTGTGTATTGTTCCATTGTCAGACCAGGAGGCCTTAGTCCTATGAATTATCGTGTTATTGTCTTGAGCGGGGTGATGACTGCCCTCCTCGGCACCGTGTTTGGTTGGGGCATGGGGCAGATTGCCCTGCGTCAACGGCCTAGCCAAGTACAGGTCACCATGAGTCAGCCCTATCGTACTTTCTATGGGCGACGCTTAATCTGGTTCGGGGCGATCGCCGGTTTTGTGTTGGGGGCAGGACAGGCCTGTGTACTGGCGGAGAGGAAAAAGGAAAAAGAAGCCATGGAGAAAGCGGAAACTGAAGAAGACTATTCCTGATCCCCTGCCGCTGGAGTGACCGGGTTTTCCGGTGCCGATGGAGGGAATTTGGTTACCATTTCTGGCGGCCCAAGGAACGGGACAAAGTTCGCCGCCATTGTTTGCATCGCCGTAGCCTAAGGCTGTCAAATACTCCCATCCCCTGACCAGGCTAGTTTTCTCCCTTGGCGATCGCCCTGGTAGCATTTAATACAAATTGGCTATCTTGGCAAAGTCCCCCGAAATATTACGAAACGTAAAGTATAATAACAATTAACCTGTAAACCCCAAATGCCTTAGCGAGACAGTAACCCATGCGCGTTGTGATCGCCGGAGCCGGATTAGCCGGCCTAGCCTGTGCCAAATACTTAGCCGATGCGGGCTTTATCCCCGTCGTCTTGGAACGTAGGGATGTATTAGGCGGGAAGATTGCCGCGTGGAAAGATGAGGACGGAGATTGGTATGAAACCGGCCTGCATATCTTTTTTGGGGCCTATCCCAATATGTTGCAGTTATTTAAGGAATTGGACATCGAAGATCGTCTGCAATGGAAAGAGCACAGCATGATCTTCAACCAACCGGAGAAACCAGGTACCTACTCTCGGTTCGATTTTCCGGATATTCCGGCCCCCATCAATGGTTTGGTGGCTATCCTCCGCAATAACGACATGCTCACCTGGTCAGAGAAAATTCGCTTTGGCCTAGGGCTTTTGCCCGCCATTGTTCAGGGCCAGAGCTATGTAGAAGAGATGGATAAATATACTTGGTCGGAGTGGATGGTCAAGCAAAATATTCCCCCCCGCATCGAAAAAGAAGTTTTCATTGCCATGAGTAAGGCGTTGAACTTCATTGATCCCGATGAAATTTCCGCCACCATTTTACTTACTGCCCTAAACCGCTTTTTACAGGAAAAAAATGGCTCTAAGATGGCATTCCTGGATGGGGCACCACCGGAGCGTCTTTGCCAACCATTAGTGGACTACATTACGGAACGGGGTGGAGAAGTTCACCTGAATAAACCCCTCAAAGAAATTTTGTTAAATGAAGACGGTTCTGTTAAAGGTTATCTAATCCGGGGTCTGGACGGGGCGGCGGATGAAGTAATTACAGCGGATTTGTATGTTTCTGCCATGCCGGTGGATCCCCTGAAAACCATGGTGCCAGCGCCCTGGAGAGAATATCCTGAGTTTAAGCAAATCCAAGGTTTGGAAGGAGTCCCGGTCATTAACCTCCACCTGTGGTTTGACCGTAAGTTAACCGACATTGATCATTTGTTATTCTCCCGATCGCCGTTGCTGAGTGTTTACGCCGATATGAGTAACACCTGCCGAGAATACAGTGACCCAGACAAATCCATGTTGGAATTGGTGCTGGCTCCGGCCCAGGATTGGATCGGCAAATCCGACGAAGAGATTGTGGCGGCCACCATGGCGGAGATCAAGCAACTCTTTCCCCAGCACTTTAGCGGGGATAATCCAGCCCGGCTGCTTAAATCCCACGTTGTCAAAACCCCCCGCTCTGTCTACAAAGCCACCCCAGGAAGGCAGGCCTGTCGCCCCGATCAACGGACTTCGGTGCCCAACTTTTACCTAGCAGGGGACTTCACCATGCAAAAATACTTGGGCAGTATGGAAGGGGCAGTGCTTTCCGGCAAACAATGTGCCCAGGCGATCGCCGCCGATTTTAACCCCCAAACCGTTCCTCCAACCCGGGAAATAGTCAGCGTGGGTTAAGCCGCTAGGACTCCCTGGTAATCTTCCTGACAAATGGCAACCCTAATGCGACAATGCTAAATGGCTAACGGTCAAATTTCTCCCCAGCGTGCAGTTACCAAACCCCAATCCTGGTGGCTCACTTCCGAACCCCGTCCGTCCTTAATGTTACAACTGCCCAAACCGTCTCCATCTGCAAAGCCCTGTGCTTCTGTTGAGGAAGCTTACGAAATTTGTCGTCAAGTAACGGCCCAGTACGCAAAAACTTTTTACCTGGGAACTTTGCTGATGCCCCCTGCCAAAAGGAGGGCCATTTGGGCGATTTATCTTTGGTGTCGCAGGACCGATGAACTAGTGGATGGGCCCCAGGCGGCCACCACCACCCCGGAAACTTTGGACCATTGGGAGCGGCGTTTAGAAGGGATTTTTGCTGGCCAACCCCAGGACGATGCCGATGTGGCCCTGGTGGATACCTTGGAAACATTTCCGCTCGATATTCAGCCCTTTCGGGACATGATAGCCGGTCAGCGGATGGACCTTTACCGTTCCCGTTACCAAACCTTTGAAGAACTAGACTTGTACTGTTATCGAGTGGCGGGCACCGTCGGTCTGATGTCCAGTGCTGTGTTGGGGGTCGATACGGGCAATGGCCAGGCCCCTTGGCAACCCGATGCGGTGTACATTCCCCAGGAAGAGGCGATCGCCTTGGGGGTGGCGAACCAATTGACCAATATTCTGCGGGACGTTGGGGAAGACGTGGAGCGGGGTCGAATTTATTTACCCCTGGAAGATTTAGAACGATTTAATTACAGCGAACAGGATTTACTCAATGGGGTAAACGATGATCGTTGGCGCAGTTTAATGAAGTTTGAAATTGACCGGGCCCGCCATTATTTTGAAGATGCGGAACGGGGTATTCGGGCTTTAAATCGGGATGCCCGTTGGCCGGTGTGGACAGCATTGATGTTGTACAAAGGCATTTTGGATGTGATTGAGGCCAATAATTACAATGTGTTTAATCGCCGTGCCTATGTACCCACTCCGAAGAAATTACTATATTTACCCGTGGCCTGGTTGCGGGCCCAGGTGCTTTAAGGTTTTTTCCGACCACTGATCGATGGTTGATCTGATCCTGACTTCCCGCTGAAAAAAAGCCCCCAACCGTTGTAGGCTAAGGACTCACTTTATGAAGGGTTCAAACTACCAGTGTAGCGAACAAAGGCGATCGCCCCGATGTTTCCCCTTAGGTGAAGAGAAATCACAAAGTTTGTTCAAAACTGGGATAGTTGCCGCAACTGCCAAAGGATGGACAGCAGTGCCCCCACCACTAAAATCATGGAACTAAGGGAACCAAGGGCAAAACCCACCATTCTTTTCTCCGCCGCTTGGTAATAGCCCCAGGCATATAGAGTACGCCCCAGCAACCAGACGGCCCCCAAAATGGCAGCAATAGTTGGATCTCGGTAAATGGCAAATAGCCATAGCCCCGGCAGAAAAAAGGCTAACTGCTCCAGGGTGTTGTACTGTACCCTCAGCACCCGCTCAAAGTCTTCATTGCCGGTGGTGGCCGGTGGCATCACCCCATATTTAGCCCGAGCCCGCCCCACATTAATCACCAGCACCAGGTAAAGCATCGCCGCCAAAGCAGTGATCAAAGCTGGCCAGAGTAACTCGGTTTTTGTCATCGGTCATGGTGAAAGAAAGTATATTTTCAGACTAGCCCAAAAAGTTACTCTGCCTCCAAATCATTAATATTGCTCGGACTAATCGCTATACTTACGGTCAGGGTATTACCCAACTTTTTATTTTTCTCAGTCAAGTTCCTTTTGTATTTTCTATCCCATGCAGCTAAGCCCCCAGGAAAAAGATAAATTATTGATTTTTACCGCCAGCCTAGTGGCAGAACGCCGTAAGGCCCGGGGGCTCAAACTCAACTATCCCGAAGCCGTGGCCTATATTTCCGCCGCTATCCTGGAAGGGGCCAGGGATGGTCGTACCGTAGCCGAGTTGATGAACTATGGCGCTAGCCTATTGAGTCGGGACGAAGTCATGGAAGGGGTGCCGGAAATGTTACCGGAGGTACAGGTGGAAGCAACTTTTCCCGATGGCACTAAACTGGTGACGGTCCACGAACCCATTCGCTAGTAATGAGCTGGCCGGTCAGGGCGGACTGTTTTTTGCCGCTAAACCCCAGGCCTGTTGACCGTAGAAAAAATTCATTGTCTAGGGTTGACAGTGATCAATCTTTATCGCTATATTTAAAAACGTCTGAAATAACAAACTGTTATCGAGACCGCCTAGCCCCCATCGTCTAGAGGCCTAGGACACCTCCCTTTCACGGAGGCGACAGGGATTCGAATTCCCTTGGGGGTATTAAAAAAAAAGAAAAAACAAAAAGAAGTTCTTCGGGGCTTCTTTTTTGTTGCTTACCCAAACAATTCCCCAAGAAGTTTAAAACCCTCTTTCGGTTTATGGAACAGAAGAAGCGGGGAGCTTGTCGAGGGAAACAGCGCAGAAATGGCAAGACCCAAACTCCATCTATGGCAGTATAGGGGCGTAGTTCTTTGTCCTTGAGGCTCTGTCTGGCAAATGTTAATCCTGCGTCGCCTAATACTAGTTGTTTCCCTTAGTTTTGCCACGATCGCCATTGACATTACTACGAGACCAGGGCTGGAACCAGTGCAAGGCCAGGGGGGGGAGACAGTAGACTCGCAAACACTAAAAGTGGGGGTGGTGGGCAATCCTCCCTTTGTCTTTTATGGAGAAGGAAAAAACGCAGCATTTACCGGCATTAGCCTAGATGTGTGGAGAGCAGTGGCCGAGTCCCAGAAGTGGAATTCAGAATATGTAAGGCAACATTCCATCTCCGCAGGCATCACAGCGGTGGCGCAAGGGGAATTGGATATTTTAATTGGTCCCATTAGTGTTACCCCAGAGCGGGCCGCCATAGAGGGCATTACCTTCACCCAGCCCTATTTCAGTAGTGGCATTGGCCTGTTAATTCCAGGCAAACCGGTGAGTTTATGGGAAAGATTTTCGCCTTTTTTTGGCATAGCCGCTTTGTCTTCAGCGGGGGTACTTACTCTACTTTTATTTTTGGTGGGGAATTTAATTTGGTTAGCAGAACATCGCAAAAATCCCGAGCAGTTTTCCCCCCATTACCCAGAAGGAGTCCAAAATGGCATGTGGTTTGCCTTAGTTACCCTAACAACGGTGGGCTATGGCGATCGATCGCCGAGGACTAAGTTAGGGCAACTGGTGGCGGGGGTATGGATGTTGGTGGCCTTATTAAGTTTTTCTTCCATTACGGCGGGGTTAGCTTCGGCTTTTTCCACGGCTCTTTCCGAAGCTAGTGCAACACCTTTGTTTAGAAGTGTGGGGGATTTGAAAAATAAAGAGGTGGCAGTGGTGCAGGATACCACAGCGGTGGATTGGGCTAATTTTTATCAGGCTGACGTTAGGGAAACTAATAATTTGACAGCAGCTATTGCTCTACTACAAAAAAAACAGGTGGAGGCGGTAATGTTCGACCGGCCAGCCCTAATTTACTACACCAGACAGAATCCTGATCTTAACTTGGAGGTGACGGAAATTCGAGTTTCCCTGGAGCCCTATGGCTTTGTGCTCAAGGAAAATAGTCCTTTGCAAAAGACTATCAATGTGGAGATGCTCAATTTGCTTTACAGCAGGGTAATTGCGGAATTTACCGAACGCTGGTTAGGGCCTGGGATTGAGGAAAATCAAGACCTTTTGCCCCAAAACATAGGAGAAAGCCCTAGCTAAACCCTGGTAAAACTTATAATACCGTTCTGGCTCTGCAACCCTAGTAATTACTGTCAGGAACAGCCAAAGTATTTTTTGGACTGGGAGCGCAAACAATGCCTTTTATTGATGTTAGCCTGGGACTAGCTGTGTTCCTGGGGTTTATTTTCTCGGTAATGGCAGCTAGGTTATTTTTGAAAATTTGGCTGCACTATCTATGAGTACCATCAAGGCCCTATTACCGCCAAAATTCCCCCAATTACTGACTGGTTTAGCTTTACTTTCCCTGTCTTTGGTGGTCAGTACGGCGATCGCCGCCAAGGCCTTACTGGAAGTAAAAAATGCTAATGATGTCTTAATAGTTACGGGGTCAGCCAAACGACCCATCACTTCTGACTACATTGTTTGGGGATTATCTGTCTCTAGTCAGCAGCCCACTGCCCAGGCAGCTTACCAGGATTTACAAAGTCAAACTGAACGGGTGCAAGCCTATCTCCAAGCAAAAAATGTGCCCACGGCAGCCATTAGTATGGGGGCGATGGAAACCTATGCCATTCCCGAAGTTACTGAAAATGGGCAGGAAACCGGGAGAACCTTGGCCTATCGTCTTACGCAACGGTTTGAAATTAGTGCCGATGACGTGGAGCGTTACAGCAAATTGTCCCAGGAAGCCACCGAATTGATTAATGAAGGCATTAATTTAACGGTAGAACCACCCCAGTATCTTTATACTCAGTTGGCCCCCCTCCGCATTGAAATGGTGGCCGAAGCAACCAAGGATGCCAAAGCTCGGGCCGAGGCGATCGCCAGTAGCACCAATAGCAAAGTGGGGTCAGTGCGGAGTGCCCAAACCGGAGTTTTTCAAATTACCTCCCGCAATTCCACCGATGTCAACGACATGGGAATCTATGACACCTCTTCCATCGAAAAAGACATCACCGCAGTGGTTTCCATCACTTTTAGTATGAAATAATTATCTGAAAATTTTACCAAGGCTGTTACCCTGTCCGTATTTTCCCCGACAATTAAAAGATCTAACCGATGAATGATTGATCTTTGTTGGTTTTCGTTCCACGATGTAAAGATTAGAGTCGATAAAAGCCATGCTGTTTCGTCAATTGTTTGATCCGGAAACCTCCACTTACACCTACGTAATTGCTGACCCCAAGGGTCGGTCTGCGGCCTTGGTAGATTCTGTTTTAGAACAAGTGGATAGGGATCTAAACTTGCTCAAAGAGTTGGATCTCAAGTTAACTTTTTGTCTGGAAACCCACGTCCATGCCGACCATATCACCGGAGCGGGAAAGCTGCGGCAATTAACTGGTTGTCAAAATCTCGTACCCCAGTATGCTGACGTGGACTGTGCTGACCGCCATTTGCAGGACGGGGAAATTATTCATGTTGGCTCCATACCCATCCAGGCGATCGCCACTCCGGGGCACACCGATAGCCATTTAGCTTTTTTGGTCAATCAAACCCATGTGTTGACGGGGGATGCTCTGCTCATCCGGGGCTGTGGCCGGACGGATTTTCAAAGTGGGGATGCCGGTACTTTATATGACTCTATCCACGGCAAATTATTCACCCTGCCAGAGGATGTTTTTGTCTATCCGGGCCATGATTACCGGGGCCACACCGTTTCCACCATCGGGGAAGAAAAACGTTTTAACCCCCGCTTATTAGGGCGCGATCGCCAGAACTTTATCGAATTTATGGACAGTTTAAATCTGCCCGATCCAAAGAAAATTATGGAAGCGGTGCCCGCCAATCAACTCTGTGGTCAAAGGACTGTTGCGGTTTAAAGACTTGCTCCAAGACTAATCAAGATCCATTTCCCGGAAAAATCCGTTCACAATTATGGTCAGTTGGTGTCAGTCCCTTTTCCTTCGCTGGGGTAAGGTTTTAACCCTAACAGTGCTTAGCTTTGGGTTTTGCTGTGCCTGTTTAACTCTTTGGCCGGTGGCAACTCCAGCCCTAGTACGGGAGACTACGGAACAGCCGGGGCAAACCCTGATCCAGTCTCGTCAATCCCTACGGGACCAGAAAGGGAATACCTGGCAAGTGGTGTTATTTAAAAGGACGAAAGCCAACGGTGATAGAGAAACCAATTTACGTTTAGTTGGTTTTCCTGGAGTCACATCCTTTCGCCATCCAGCCCCTTTGGTGGTTCGGGACAATGGCGGTAATGCCGTTAACCTAACCGATCTTTTAGTGGAGAAAAACCCCGGTGCCAATGTTGGTCAATTTTTGGTTGCGGCGGACTTTAGCAACCTCGAAATTAATGGCATTTGGGAATTGGATTTGCCGTTAGAGGAGGGAGATCAACAAATCAAAGTTCCCTATTTTGTCCTCCAAGAATGGCAAAGTTTGTTGGCCAAGGCATCAGATTAATTGGCAACAGCTTAGCCACTAAATTTAAAATTATTAAAAACAAACTTAAGCGGAGATTAAACTATGGCTAGCTCAACCCAAACCAATGTCACCATTGCCCCCAAAACTTTGCAACAATTGCGTCAGCAGGATGCGGTAATTCTGGTTGATGTGCGGGAGCCCCTGGAATTTGTTGGGGAACACATTGCCGATGCCTATTCTTTGCCTTTATCCCGATTGAATCCTAGCCAATTGCCCCAGGCGGAAGGAAAAACGACGGTACTCTATTGTCAAAGTAGTAACCGTTCCGGCAACGCCCTGCAACAATTGAAATCTGCTGGAGTGGAAGGAATCATTCATTTGGAAGGGGGATTATTAGCTTGGAAACAGGCTGGGTTGCCGACGGTAAAAACAAAAAATGCCCCTATCAGCATTATGCGTCAGGTGCAAATTATTGCCGGTAGTTTGGTTTTGACCGGGGTTTTGCTGGGCAGTTTTGTCGCCCCTGGATTTTATTTTCTCAGTGGTTTTGTCGGCGCAGGATTATTATTTGCCGGACTTTCTGGCACCTGTATGATGGCTAATCTTTTGGGCAAATTACCCTACAACCAAATTAAGGACTAATAATCATGGCACTCCAGGTGGTGGGCTATTTTTTGGCAAGTTGCATTGGCCTAAGTTTGGGGCTTTTGGGAGGTGGCGGCTCGGTGTTAGCCCTGCCCATTTTGGTCTATGTGATGCAGGTTCCCCCCAAGGCGGCGATCGCCATGACGTTAGTGATTGTGGGGGCAGTGAGCTTGATTGGGGTCATTCCCCATTGGCGTCGGGGTAATGTTAATCTCCCCAAGGCCCTGATTTTTGGTTCAGCCACCATGGTGGGAGCTTTTGGCGGGGCTAAGCTAGCCACTCTTCCTTTAGTGACAGAAACGTTTCAGTTGATTTTATTTGCGGTGCTGATGCTGGTGGCGGCTATTTTTATGATCCGCAAAGCCCAACAACGACCCCAGTTATCCTCCACAGAGGATCCTGATTTAGCCACCTATCCCGCCCCCATTTGTAAATATTGTTGGCTGTGGCTACTGACGGAAGGCATTGCCATTGGCGTTTTAACTGGGCTGGTGGGAGTGGGGGGGGGATTTGCCATTGTACCCGCCCTAGTGTTGCTGGGAAAATTGCCCATGAAAGAGGCGATCGGTACTTCCTTGTTGATTATTGCCTTTAACTCTGTGGCCGGCTTTTTAGGTTATTTTGGCCAAGTTAGTTTGGATTATCATCTGATGGTGAGTTTTACGTTCTTCGCCGCCCTGGGAATTTTATTAGGTTCCCATCTCTCCAGTTTTGTTGACGCCAAAAATCTCCAAAAAGGTTTTGCTTATTTCCTGATGGCGATCTCCGCCTTTATTTTGTTCCAACAACGGGATACTTTCCGAAGCTCCAAAGCTAATAGCTATCTGCCCGAAATAAGCTCCCAAGTATTGCTGCAAAAAGCACAGTAGATCCAAAAGAATGAATTAACAGAATTGATACTTACCATTGATTAACAGATTGATGGGTAGGGCAAATTGGCTAACTGTCCCCGGCAATTTTGCCAAGGTAACCGAAGAACTACAATCAATGGGGAAATCGACACTTTTTAACCCATCTGGCCGTCTCGGGTTCCATTGCCCGTTCTTTGCCCTGCTTCATCATCCATGCTTTCCCTGCTCACACCTCTAGTTCTGGCCCAAGCTAATCCGATCGCCATTCCCATCACGCCACCACCGGTAATTACCCAGCCCGCCCCCACCATCGGTGACACTCCCCAAGAACTAAAAGTTGTGCAGCCAGTGCGCCCTTTGCCAGGGCAACTAGACCAAATTCCCGTTTTTAACAGTAACAGTCCTGAACTGATTTTTAACGAAGGCATTATCCTCTCCACTTTGCCTTCCATTGGCATGGGCCATCCCTATGCCCACTTAAACCATCCCTTTCGAGGTCGGTTCGATGTCTTTGCCCACCACGTTGTCCAAGCTTCTCCTGAAGGCAGAACTTTATATTTAGGGGTGCTGCTGTTTAATGGTAGTCGGCAGGACGCCACGGTGGAAATTCTTCAGGGGGCTAGTTCCCTCACTTCCCCCGATGCCCTCTTTATCGATCTCCCGCCGGTGGTGGAAAATAACGACGGCAATATCTTTGCTGGCCCTGGCAGTCGAGTAACTAATGATGTTTTGCGGGGACAACGGCAGAATGACTACCCCGAAAAATTCGTCATTCCCGCTGGCCAGAGTCGCATGTTAATCAATCAGCCTTTGCCGGTGAACTATACCCCAGTGCCTGGGCAACCACCGCCGATTCGACTACCCCGCAACGGTTTTTCTGCCTATTTACGACTTAACACTAACGTTCCCATTCATGCAGCCAGCATGGCCATGTATGCTCCCCAGAATAGCCTTGGTGTAGAACAGGCTCCCCGTTTGGCCGATTGGGAAAATTTGCTCAAAACTGCCAACCTGATGCAACCCAGGGACCGCATTCCCCGTAATAGCCAACGCCGCATTTATAGCCGGGTAGCGGGGGTTTCCATTGGCTCCCAGTGGCAGGCCACCATCACTGATGACAACAGCCAAAAGCTAACCATTCCCGAACCGGGACAGGGTTTTTCCTATCCTATTAGCGCTTTGGAAGGGGGCCGCATGGGCACCGGGCAAAATCAGTCTGCCCCCATGGCGGTGCGTTACCCTGACACAGCCTATGAGTCCCACGGTAATTATGGAGTGCAATATAGTTTGACCTTGCCCTTGGTGAACAATACCAATCGCAATCAGACCGTGGACCTGACGGTGGAAACTCCCCTCAAATTCAACGATGCCCCCAATGATCAGCTAACTTTTTTGGTACCTCCTGCGGTCAATGTCTTTTTCCGAGGCACAGTAAGATTCAGCTATACCGATCGCCGGGGGCAAACCAATAACCGTTACTACCATCTGGTGCAACGGCGGGGCCAAAAGGGAGAAAATTTGGTCAGCCTCGACCTCAAACCAGGGGAGGCAAGAACTGTGCAGGTGGATCTGCTTTATCCCCCCGACGCGACTCCGCCCCAACTGTTAACAGTGAGAACTCGCTAGATTTGGCTTAGCGGTTTTTCGTTGAGTTTAAGCCGTGGCCACTTTTGTTGACTTCCCTTCCTCCTCCGTTTCCTCTTCCCCCAACCCCAATTCCCGTTTGAGGATGGCAATGGATTTTTCGCCAATGTAATGTTCAGAGCAAATAATTTCCGGCATCCGGATTAAATCATGGCGTTCCGCTTCGATCGCCTGGCGCACAATGGGTTCACTGGCGGGATCGGTAATAATGGTGCGGGCAGTGCGGACTAGGGATCGTAATTTCTGGCGATCGCTCACTAGGGCCGATTTCAAAAAGAGGGACTCTCCCCGCAGGCTATGGATGAGAATTTCCGCAATGGTGAGAATGCCAGGGCTAAGGCTGACAATGCCAAGACAGGAATTCTCTGGTAGAGCTTTGACCAACTCTAGCTCTTTGCTGTAGTCGTAAATATCAACGGGAATCACCCGCACATCGTAGGGGGTGGCAATGGACTCCGCTTCAGCCAGAAAGTACCGACTGGTGACCACCGTGCCGGAAGGCAATTCGGATAGGGTTTGTTTGAGGGTTTCCATGGGCACCAACTGCACCGGAATTACTAAAGCTTGTTCTAATTCATTGAGAATTAACTGCCCCGCCCCGATGTCCCGCTGGGGCACAGTGACCAACACCCTAGCCGTACTGCGCAGCCGCCAATCAATGGTTTCCAAACAAAGCTCTTTCACTTGGGAGAGGTTTAACCCCTGACCTAGCAGTTCATCAATGGTTTTTTGGATTAGTTGACTGGCTTCGGGATATTCCCGGAATAGGGGGCCATCGAGGATCATGCCCTCCTCGGTGCTGGGGGCTTTGACATAAATGCCGGAACCAGCAATGGATTCCACCAGGCCCGCATCTTCCAGATTTTGGTAAACCTTACTGATGGTGTTGCGGTGCAAGCCCGTCATCATGGCCAGTTGTCTAGTACTGGGCAAACGGTGCCCCGGATGATACTGGCGGGAGGCGATCGCAAAACGAATTTGGTCAAATAACTGCTTGGAAGCGGGAATTTCGCTGTCGTTTTGAATTTGGAACTGTAGCATTTTAGGGAATGGTAAACGAGGAGTAGGCAGATTCAGTCCGGATTTTATCCCAGGGCTAAAGACGGTCTCCACTGGGGAAAGGTTCATTGCCAGTTTAGGTTTTGATCGCCACTGGTAACCTTGCCCAAGCCATCACTTATTGCCGATATTGCCGACAAAATTTTCCAACACCTTCCCAATTAATTTTCACCGATTATAAAATTCTCAAAATTTCCATCAACTGTTAAAGGGCCGGAGCCAATCCCTAGCCATGGCCCAATCGAGGCTGGAACGAACTACAGCAAAACCAATCAGACTTTCCCCCATCAAAATGGCGATCGCCAGGGGCTCTTCAGTAGTGGGTAATGCGATCAGCCCGCCGCTCCGCACCAAAGTGAAAGCTAAAACCGCCCCGTCCCGGAGATGGGCATTGTCATCCTGGCGAATGATGTAACGATAGGTAACAGCAAATAAAAAGCCACTTAGCAAACCACTACCAAAGTTCAAGCCCAGGTTAATCCAGTCCGAACTCAGTGGGCTTGTTAGTAGGTTGAAATAGGTGTTGCCCAGCAAGGTCAACCCATAAACCAACCCAAAGGCGATCGCCCCGACGAAACCGGCCTTAATGGACTCCAAACGTTCTTGAAAGCTTAATTGCACCCGTCATCACCCCCCAGAACGAACCATCGATCAATTATTGCAGGAAAGCTAAAATTTCACTGTGCAATTTTGGGTTAGGACTGGCCACAACTTCCGTGGATTCTGGGGTTAACTCTTTGCCTTGCCAATCGGTAAAGCAGTAATTTGCCCCGGTCAAAATGGGGATCAATGCACAAAAGTCATAAAAATTTAAATCCGCTTCCACTATTACTAAGGGCATGGCTGTCCAACCGCTAGCAGCACTGAGGTAATTGAAACAATCTCCCCCAAAGGCGGTGCGCTGACATTGGCGGTAAATATCAGCCATTTTCCGCTGTTGGTCCAGGGTAGTGAACATTAGCGGTGTGGTGGAGGCAATACAGGCGGCAGTTAAATTAATTTCGCTTTTTTCATAGGGATTAACCAAGGGAATGCCATTAACGTTACTTTGCTCTCCCTGTACCCCCTGCCATCGATCGCCGCTGATGGGTTGGTGGGCAATGCCGAGCACCGGGCGCATATCTGCGTCAACTAAACCGATCAAAGTGGCAAAAATTGGCAAGCCCCGCACAAAGGAGGAAGTGCCGTCAATGGGGTCTAATACCCAGGTATAGCCAGACTTTCCCGCAATATTTTTGCCTTCCTCCCGAATTACACCATCCTGGGGGAAACTTGCCTGGATCAAATCCACCATGGCCTGCTCCGCTTCTTCATCGGCTTGGGTAACAATGGCGGAAATTTGGTCTATTTTTGTTCCACTCTGTAAATGGGAACGGCGGAAATATTGACTAAGCATCTCCCCGGAAACGGTGGCCAACAGCTGGGCAATGAATAGTCTTTGTTCAACCTCTGGTAACATCTCCCTATCCCAAAGACCCTTTCAAACTGGCGATCGCCAACAGTAGTTGATCAATTTCCCCGTCAGTACCCACGGTAATGCGCAGATAATCGGTAATGCGGGGATGGTTAAAGTAACGCACCAGAATTTTCTTTTCCTTTAAGGCTTGGTACAGGTCAGCGGCAGCCATCCAACGGGGAGCGGCAAACACAAAATTGGCATCCGAGGGACATACCTGGAAATCTAACTCCGCCAATTGCTCCATTAAACGGGTGCGAGTGTGGCGTACCTTTTCCCAGAGGGGCACAAATTCAGCCTGGTTCCGTAAGGCGGCGGTGCCCAATACCTGGGCCAAACGATCCAAGTTGTAGGAATCCCGCACCTTATCCATTTCTTCAATCAAGGCCGGAGCGGCGATCGCCAAACCCACCCGCATCCCCGCCAGGCTATAACTCTTGGAAAGGGTACGGGAAATAATCACATTGTCAAACTCTTGCAGAAAGTCCCAATGGTCCTCGTCGGAAAAATCCCCGTAGGCTTCGTCAATGACCACCACTCCCTCCGCCTGGGCGCAGGTCTGCCAAAGGAATTCTCGATTTAAATGCTTGCCTTTAGGGGGATTGGGGGAAGCGAGGAAAATCAGTTTTGCCTCTGGACAAATCACCGGCCCGGTTAAATCAAAATTGCCATCGGTGGCAATCTTTTGCACCTTGGCCCCATGAACCGAGGCGATCGTTTCATATAGGGAGTAAGTAAGATCTAAAAAGGCAACGGTTTCCCCTGGATCAACAAAGGTACGCACCACAATATTGAGAATATCGTCGGAGCCATTGCCCGCTAAAACCCGATTTAAATCCACTCCATACAAATCCGCCGCTGCTTGACGTAACTGGGTCGAAACGGGATCAGGGTAAAGCCTTACTTTTGGTAACTCCGCTGCCACCGCTGCCAACACCTGGGCGGGAGGATCATAGGGATTTTCGTTGGTGTTGAGCTTGATAAAATCGTTGGTTTGGGGCTGTTCCCCAGGCACATAGGCGGGGGTTTGGCAGACGGACAGACGAATAGACACCATTGCGCAATTACGGTCAAAGGAGCAAAAAATCCCTTTGTTCAAAGCTTCTCCCATTACAGACCATACCCCGATACTGTTGCCGCTGTAAAGGCGACGTCTAGGAAAAAACAGGGCAAAGAATGCCCTTTGCTTGGGCTATTTTTTAGGGATGGATTGGGACGACATGGAGATATGCCATGGCCAAACTGCCAATCAGTCACAGCAATGGCGGGGAACATAGGCTTGGGTTACTTGGCCATAGGATTCCAGGTAATGCCGCAGATGGTGAAATTGTTCGGGATTGAGACGGTAATAAATCCAGCGGCCGTCCTGGCGAGTGTGAACCAATTCCGCATCCCGCAGGCGTTTGAGGTGAAAAGATAACTTGGATTGACTAATATTCAGTTGGTCGCAAAGGTCACAGACGCACTGTTCTTGATTTTCCAGCAGAGTTAGCACCTGGAGGCGAATAGGGTCAGACAAAGCTTGAAACCCGACACTGATTAGGTCTTTTTCCGTTGTTTTCACGACAATATAGAAAAATATGAGAATATTACAAATAATTTATGCGATTTTCTTGCGGACAACCCGCAAAAAGTTTTGGTTGCATTGCGGCGCAACTTGATCCAATTTCATTCGGAATCTAGCTACTAAGTTACCCTTCCAGGCAGATCGAGCCAAGATAATGCCGAAAACCGGGGAACAAGTCAGCTCCTAGATGTATTTAGCCAAATTATTGCTCGGAGAAAGTAAAATTTTCCTTGATTTTGTACAAAATTTGACAAAACAATGCTACCTTTCGTGGTGGATATTTTTGATCCAAACTAGCTGATTAAACCTAGGCTTAAATTGAGCCTAACAAGAAATAAACTCTTTTTCCCTTTTTTAAGACGCAAATGAAAAAGTACATTGCTGAATTTATTGGCACTTTTTGGTTAGTGCTTGGTGGTTGTGGCAGCGCTGTTTTTGCCGCTTTTATCGCCGCCCCTGGTGGTGGCAATACCAACGAATTTGGCTTGGGCTACCTGGGCGTTGCCTTAGCTTTTGGTTTAACGGTTTTTACTGGGGCCTATGCCCTTGGTCATATTTCCGGTGGTCATTTCAACCCCGCTGTTTCCTTTGGACTCTGGATGGGTAAGAGATTCCCCGGTTCCCAGTTAGCCCCCTATATCGGTGCCCAAGTTCTAGGGGCGATCGTGGCGAGCTTATTTATTTTCATTGTTGCCCAGGGTGGCCCTAACTTTTCCCTTGACGGCAGTAACCCCCTCGCTACTAACGGTTTTGGTGACCATTCCCCCCAGGGTTACGGCTTTTTGGCTGCCCTGTTAATTGAATTTGTTCTCACCTTCATTTTCCTAATTGTCATTTTGGGCGTTACGGATAAAACTGCCCCCGCTGGTTTTGCCCCCGCCGCCATCGGTTTAGCTTTGACTCTGATCCACCTGATTAGTATTCCCATTACCAACACTTCCGTGAATCCAGCCCGCAGCACTGGGGTTGCTCTTTTCTGTGGCAATCCTGCTTTGATTGGACAATTGTGGTTATTTTGGTTAGCCCCGATCGCCGGAGCGCTATTGGCAGGTTTTGTTTATCACAATGTGCTGGAAGACCTGAGCCGTCCCGAACCCGAAGCAGAGTGAAGCAAATGCTGACACTATCGGGGTTACGTTATCCTGACCCTGTTGATGTTTTTACTCCCCAGATACCTGATGGTTCAGGTTAAGCTTGGGGAGATTTTTTGGGCTTTAACCCAACTCCCCTTAAAAAGCGTCTGAAAAATTGACTTTTGGCTGTTTAATCCCCCCTAGCCCCCCTTGGGAAGGGGGGAACTGTGACAAAAGTCCCCCTTTTTAAGCCGGAGCTTTAGTGAGGAGATTTAGGGGGATAAATACTTCGCCTTGCGCTTTTCAAATACGTTCTTAGCGGAAACAGAGCTTGCCAAAAATCAACTTTTGGTCTTTATCATTCAGTAAGGCGGGGTTTGATTTTCCGGAAAGATTAAGATAAGTATTGGTTATATGGTTATTAGCCAGGATTATCAAATCTGTCTGACCTCCGTCGCCCTCCTTTTTTCGCTTCTTCCCCTGTTTCCCCTTCCCTATGTCCAAACTCGTTATCGTTGAATCCCCCACTAAAGCCCGCACTATCCGCAACTATCTGCCCCAGGATTATCGGGTGGAAGCTTCCATGGGCCATGTCCGGGATTTACCGGCTTCGGCGGAGGAAGTACCCGCGGCTTACAAAGATAAAAGTTGGGCTAATTTGGGAGTCAATGTGGAAGACCATTTCAGTCCCCTTTATGTGATTCCCAAAAGCAAAAAGAAAGTAGTTAAGGAATTGCAAACTGCCCTGAAAAATGCCGACGAAGTAATTCTGGCCACGGACGAAGACCGGGAAGGAGAAAGTATTAGCTGGCATTTGTTGCAACTGCTCCAGCCCAAAGTGCCCATTAAACGGATGGTGTTCCACGAAATTACCCAGGAAGCCATCCGCAGTGCGCTGGAGAATTGCCGCGATATTGACGAGAATTTAGTCCATGCCCAGGAAACTCGCCGCATTTTAGACCGTTTGGTGGGTTATACCCTTTCCCCCTTGCTCTGGAAGAAAATTGCCTGGGGTCTGTCCGCTGGCCGGGTGCAGTCGGTGGCGGTGCGGTTAATTGTGCAACGGGAACGGGCCCGCCGTGCTTTCAAGACCGCTGGTTACTGGGACTTAAAAGCAGAACTGGAACAGAATAAAAATCCTTTTCAGGCCAAGTTGATGACCTTGGGGGGCACTAAATTAGCCAATGGTAGCGATTTTGATCCCAATACTGGTGCATTGTTGCCCAATAAACAGGTGGTGGTGCTGGATGAAGCCCAGGTGATCGCCCTGAAGGAGCGTTTAACCGGCAAGCCCTGGGCAGTGGTCAATACCGAAGAAAAGCCCGGTGTCCGTAAACCTTCTCCCCCCTTTACCACTTCTACCCTGCAACAGGAGGCCAACCGCAAGTTAGGCATTTCCGCCCGGGATACCATGCGGGTGGCCCAAAAGCTTTACGAAGAGGGTTACATCACCTATATGCGGACGGATTCGGTGCATCTTTCTGAGCAAGCGGTGACGGCGGCCCGCAATTGCGTGCAACAAATGTACGGCAAAGAATACCTGAGTCCCCAGCCCAAGCAGTACACCACCAAAAGTAAAGGGGCCCAGGAAGCCCACGAAGCTATTCGCCCCGCCGGGACAGAGTTTCGCATTCCCAATCAAACAGGGTTAAAAGACCGGGAATTGGCCTTATATGAGTTGATCTGGAAACGGACGGTAGCCTGTCAGATGGCCGATGCTCGCATTACCCAACTGAGCGTGCTGTTAAAAGTGGAAGATGCGGAATTTCGGGCTGGGGGTAAACGCATTGACTTCCCTGGCTATTTCCGGGCCTACGTGGAAGGTTCCGACGACCCCGATGCCGCCCTGGAAAACCAAGAAGTGATTCTGCCCCCCCTGAAAGTTGGCGATCGCCCGAATTGCCGAGAAATTGATACCGTGGGCCACGAAACCCAACCCCCCGCCCGCTATACGGAAGCTTCGTTGGTGAAAACGCTGGAAAGTGAAGGGGTAGGCCGCCCCAGTACCTACGCCAGCATTATTGGCACCATTATCGACCGGGGTTATGTGCAAATGCGGAGCAAAGCCTTGACCCCCACCTTCACCGCCTTTGCGGTGGTGAGTTTACTGGAATCCCATTTCCCCGACTTAGTGGATACGGGTTTCACTTCCCGCATGGAGCAGAAGTTAGACGAAATTGCCATCGGTAAAACCCAGTGGCTCCCCTATTTACAGGGCTTTTTCCTGGGGGAATCGGGGCTAGAAAACCAAGTCAAAGTGCGCCAAGACCAGATCGACCCGGCGATCGCCAAGGCCATTGAGCTGGAAAACCTGGCCGCTAAGGTGAAAATTGGCAAGTTTGGCCCCTATATCGAAATTCCCCAGGGGGAAGAAATTATTACCGCTTCCATTCCCCAGGATCTGACCCCGGCGGATCTCAACCCCGAACAGGTGGCCGTGTTGCTCAAGCAAAAAACGGAAGGCCCGGATAAGGTGGGCATCCATCCTGAAACCGGGGAACCAATTTTCATCCTCATTGGAGCCTACGGGCCCTATGTCCAACTGGGGGAAGCAACGGAGGAAAATAAGAAACCGAAACGCACTTCCCTACCCAAGGGGGTTAAACCGGAGGATGTCACCCTGGAAATGGCAGTGGGATTGTTGGCCCTGCCCCGTAATTTGGGAGAACATCCGGAATCGGGCAAAAATATTAAAGCCAGTCTGGGTCGGTTTGGCCCCTACGTAGTCCATGACCAAGGTAAGGATGGCAAGGATTATCGTTCCCTCAAAGGGGATGATGATGTGTTGACCATCACCCTGGAACGGGCTTTGGAGTTGTTGGCGGAACCAAAACGGGGCCGGGGCAGCCGCACTCCCCTCAAACAATTGGGCTTACATCCCGAAGACCAGGAGCCGGTGAATTTGTTCAAAGGCCCCTATGGGGTTTACATCAAACATGGCAAAGTCAATGCCAGCTTGCCGGAAGGGGAAACGGAAGAAACCATTACCCTAGAAAAAGCTTTACCCCTGTTGGCGGAAAAAGCGGGCAGCGCCAAGAAAACTAGCCGAAAAAAATCCACTGCCAAAGCAACGAAAAAAACTACCACTAAAAAAGCTAGTGCCACTGGTACGGCCAAGAAAACTACCACTAAACGTACCACCACTCGAAAAAAATCTACGAGTAAAGCTGCTAATCCAGACCAGTCTAGCGAGGCTAGTTAGAAGCTAGTTAAATAGAAGGATGAAGAAGCGTGTGACCCTGACTTTTCCCCGTAGTGCGGTGCAAATGCCCGTCACCTATCGTCTGGCCAAGGATTTTAATATTGCCGCCAATATTATCCGAGCCCAGGTGGCCCCCAATCAGGTGGGCAAAGTAGTACTGGAATTGTCCGGGGACATTGACCAACTGGAAGCGTCTTTGGAGTGGATGCGCTCCCAGAGTATTGAAGTTTCCTTGGCTAGTCGGGAAATTGTCATTGATGACCAAAGTTGTGTAGATTGTGGCCTCTGTACCGGGGTTTGCCCTACGGAGGCTCTGAGTTTAGATCCAGATAGTTTTCGCTTGATGTTCCGTCGTTCCCGTTGTGTGGTCTGTGAGCAATGTATTCCTTCCTGCCCTGTCCAGGCGATCGCCACTAATTTCTAACATCTTTGCCGACTCCGCCAACGGTGAGTTATCCCCATGGAATCCCCCATCCAAGCCCAACCCCCCCTGGACTTTTTAGCGCCCAATCTCCAGCCCTGGTTACTCCGGCTCGGGCCGCTAATTTTGCCCTGGTGGATCCGTTCTCAAACGGCGATCGCCAAAATTGAAGCCGAAAATTTGCAGGTTCTAGCTCAGGCCTACGGGGACTTCAGCCAAGGCAAAAACCGTTTACTCCTGGCTTTTCGTCACCCCAGCATCAACGATCCGTTATGTATGGGGTATTTATTTTGGAATTTATTACCGCCAGCTCTGAAAAAAGGTGCTCTGCAACCGCCACCGGTGAGCCACTCCCACTTCATGTATGACCGGGGCATTCCCCTCTGGGGAGGAGATTTTCTACAGTGGCTATTTCCCCGTTTAGGGGGCACTTCCATTCAGCGGGGGAAATTAGACCGCCCTGGCTTGCGCTCTGCTCGGGATTTAATGCTCAATGGCCAATATCCCCTAGCCGCCGCCCCGGAAGGAGCCACCAACGGCC
The DNA here is from genome assembly GCF_010222815.1 of Synechocystis sp. CACIAM 05. GTDB lineage: Bacteria > Cyanobacteriota > Cyanobacteriia > Cyanobacteriales > Microcystaceae > Synechocystis. Next base: position 1,416,467 of record NZ_CP019225.1, read on the forward strand.
ATAACGAACTCATTTCTCCCCTGGAACCGGGCATTGCCCAACTGGGATTTTGGTGTGTGGAGGATTTACGCAAAGCCCAAAGACCGGAGCAAACACTAATTCTACCGGTGGGTATTCAATATTTTTATCTCACCCCTCCTTGGCGAGAGATTGAAAATTTACTTTCCCAACTGGAAAACGACTGCGGCATTGCCACCACCACTGACCATAGTTTGGGCGAAGCAAAATTATACGAACGCCTTTATAGCTTGGGGGAGATAATGTTGGATCTGATGGAGAATTTTTACCGTCAGTTTTACCAACAAAACTTGCCAGCGGTGGCGGACTTAGCTAAAAGTTTGCAGGACAATTTCAACAGTTTAGAAACGGATCCAAATCAATTACTAGCTTCCCGCCTACAAAATTTGCTCCATGCGGCATTAACGGTGGGGGAAGAATATTTTCAAATTACCCCGAAAGGAACGTTACCAGATCGTTGTCGACGCTTAGAACAAGCTGGTTGGGATTATATTTATCGTGAAGATTTGCGGGACGAACAGACTTTATTCCCAGTTAAAAAGGGTCTAGCGGATCGCATTGCAGAAGAGGCAGATTTAAGAATGTGGCATATGCGCTTGGTGGAAAATTTTGTCGCAGTGACGGGGCATTACGTCAAAGAAAAACCGACGGTGGAAAGATTTGCCGATACTTTACTCTTACTTTGGAATGTCATTACCCGCATGAAGGGGGGCAACTTAAATAATCGTCCCATCCTAGGTCGTCAGCGGGTTCAATTAACCATTGGTGAGCCGATTTTGGTGGATGATCATTATGAAGATTACAAAGGTAATCGCAAACTGGCGATCGCCAAGGTAACTGAAGTTTTGCAGGAAAAGTTATCCGCACTAATTATTTAATTATTGCCAATAATTTCTCCGGTATAAATAAGCTGAAAAACTTATATCAAGTCGATAAAAAGAGGGCATAAATAGAGGAAGAAGAATGCACTGTAAGAATAGAGGATTGAGATAGCCCCGAAAAACTAACTGGACAGGAGAGAAAGTAAGCCCAGGGAAGCTGAATTCGGCCCATTGGGGGATAGAGATTTCGTAGTTTCGGAGGTAGATGGTGTCATACTTTAAATCCTACTCCAGTCAAAAAGACTAACAACGTGGTAATAATGGCATCGAAGGTTTGAAAGTCCGGCATTGTTGCTGAGGAATCAACGTCCCTATTTTAATCGTTCAAAACTCAGCCAGCCAAAAATTATCTCTGGAGTGATGAACCATTCTTGCAGTTCGGCTAATACAGCTAGGGGATCTTTACCCATTTTTGTTTCTGGTAGTTGGTTCCCTTGGAAAACCATAACGATATTCTCACTAGGAGAAACAAGCCAACCTAGTTGACAGCCATTCCTAAGGGCAAAACTTATTTTTTCGATAACTTTTAGGGGAGATTGATCTGGGGAGAGGATTTCAATGATCCAATCTGGGGGGATATCGATTCTGTCAACAATTTCACCCCTACTATCTAGAGGAATGTTGTTCCATTTGAAAACAGTAATGTCTGGAACAAGAGATCTTCCCTTGAAGGTGCAGCGCAGTTCTGTGAAGGCATAGGCGAGCTGGTGGGATTCTGCCCGTTGATTAATTTCGCTAGCCAAGGTGGTTTGCAGTTTACTGTGTTTACCCTGGGGCATTGGCTTCTGGATAATTTTTCCGTTTTGATATTCTTGGGCAGGTTTGGTTTCCGGTAAGTTTAAGAATTCTTCTAGGGAAATGCTAGACGTTGTCTCAATAGCATGAATCATAGTTTTTCACTAGGGAAGAGTAACATTTTAGCCCAGGGCCATGACCAGTAGGAATTTTTCCTAGCTGATTCCATTAGGGCTTGATTATAGGGAAGAAAAATTTGCTTTCTTTCCGTTGATTCATTGTTCCCCTGGTAGCAAAGGGTGAGAAGTTGCTTGTGCTTATCATCTCCCCTAACCCCCTACATAAAGAGAAAAATGAAAGAAAAAAACCGCCCCCGGAAGGACGGTCTATAACTACCTATTTAAGCTAGGGAGGATTGTTAAATGCCTCAATGAATAGGTTAGGCGTTAAAGTTCCTGAACTCAAAGTTCGTGCTCAGACTATCCAAAACATTACCGGTAATTCCGGTGATTTCTACAAGGAAGTCATCCTGGGCACTGACTACACCGAATAGTCCATTAATATCAAACGTTCCATCGTCAATGAACAGATAAGTCTTGCCAGCTAAGTCACCACCTACTACATTAACTTGCTGGGCAAGGAGGAAGTCGTCAGTAGATGGGCCAAAGAGAGGTATGGCTACACCCAAATTGGTGAAGACCTCGGTAATGTTATTGGCAGAAATATTAATACCAGATAAAGGAGTACCGGGAATTACCTCAACTTGGGTTGCTGCAGTCAGATTCAGACCATTCAAGAAGTTGTTCTGACCAGTAGCAATAACGAACTTGTCATTGACGGTGTTGAAACCGGTGATAACATCGACGTTGGCTCCATTGACCGCTGCGTTTTCGTAGGCACCGTTCATAAACCAGACTTCGTTCTGACCGTTGACACCAACACCACCAATGGTGACATTGTTGCCAATTTCAATGGTGTCCACACCGGCACCACCGTAGAAGGTATCGTTACCCCGACCACCTACTAGGAAATCATCACCGCCAACGGCACGTAGCTCAAGCCGGAAATCATTTAGCTTGGTAGGATTGTTTTGAAGTTTGTTGTAGGGGTTAACAAAACTCCAATCATTGGGGTTCAGTGGATCAAATCCACCATTCAAATCATCCACTAGGACAAAGTCACCAGCAAGGAAGTCGTTACCGGTACCACCAAAGATGGAGTCATCACCGCCAATGAGAGTTGTGGTTCCACCAAGGGCAAACCCCTTGCCACCATCGATAGTAATTCCATTTTCATTGAAGATTCCGACAAACAAATCACCAACTAGAATGTCATTGCCACCCAGCCCAATAATAATGTCACTTCCAGCATCGGCGGTGATAGTTTCTCCATCATCTATGACCTGACCCAACCCGAAGTTGCTCAAGTCAATTTGGCTGTCGTTGAACTCGAAACCGAACAGTCCAACGTCGCCAACGATTACATCAAGTCCATCGGCACCAGTCATGGTGTCGTCACCACCAACGACAGTCAAGAAACTCTCGGCGAATATCTCGGAACCAGACCCGTCAACCGTAGCAAGCAAGTCACCAACCAGGAAGTTGTCTATGAAAACTTGGCCAGGAAGGAGAATGTCGTTAGTACCTTGCTTAGTGGTAATGATGTCGTCGCCACCGAAAACAGTCCGAGGAGCAAGGGAACCGTTAAGGTCTATGTCTCCTATCACGCCAGCCACCCAGTCACCAACGGCAATATCACTGCCAAGACCGGCTTCAATGGAGTCATCCCCACCATTTTGCAAGTTAACGAGTCCAGGGGCACCAAAAGAAATACTCGTGGTATCGGCAATTACCAGAGTGTCTCCGGAAATCACGTCATTACCACTACCGGCATCAATGAGATCGTTGCCATTTACTCCTGATGACTGCTCATTAATGAGGTCGAAGTTTAAGACCAAGTCATCACCGGAGATCAAATCATCATCGTTGTTACCTTCAATGATGTCATCACCACCTAAACCGGCGATTGAGTCCTCACCACGGCCACCAATTAGAGTGTCGTCGTCACGGCTACCGATAATTACATCAGGGCCGATATTGCCAACGACTTTGTAGCCATTGGTCGTTCCAGCAAGCAGGCTCGTGTTAGCAGCACTCAAGTCAACTAAGCCACCACCGGGATCTTCAATGGAGAGAGTTGCTTTGCCTTGGTTAAAGGTTACTGATGTAGCCACCCAGTCTCCCACAACCCGAATTACAGCCTCTGCATCTCGGCGTACAACAAACTGGTCGCCATCGACAAAGTCAGAGTCACCTAGGTCTTCGATAACATCAAAGCCAGCATCAACATCGAAGAAGTCGTTGCCTTCGCCGCCAGACATAATGTCATCACCCTCACCACCGGTAAGAGTATCTTGGCCCTTACCACCAAAGAGGAAGTCATTGCCCGCACCGCCGGAAAGCTGATCGTTACCCAGAATGGTAGAAGGTTCAAATCCAATACCGAATAAGGGGTTGGGTTCCCCATCACCACCGATGAGGGTGTCGTCACCGGCACCGCCATCAAAAGCGACACCGCCAATACCAGTCATTTGGATGAAGTCGTCACCCTCATCACCGAAGGCTTCGTGGGTTCCATTGCCATTACCGGGTTCCCCTGCAATGGGACCGAACAAGATGGTGTCGTCACCCTCGCCACCGCGGACCGTGTGGGCACCCAAAATAACCTGCTCAAGGAAATTCTGGTAGTTGGCATTGGGTTCTCCCAATGAGGCCACAAGAGCCTCATACTGTTGTTGAGTAGTCGGAAGGGTCTGCCCTGCTGGGATAACGAGGGTACCATCAGATGGCCGACTAGGATCGAAGAACGGGTTGGCTACCACCTGATCAAAGGGAACGATTAAGGCATCACCGCTGATTTCAATCAAGTCATCGCCAGCACCCCCCTCAACACTGTGACCAGAGGCGCCGGCCGCAAAGGAATCACCGGTGATCCGGACGGTATCGTCATCATCACCAGCAAAGACGTCATGACCACCCTCGTCGTCACCAATGGCATCACCGGAAATCAGAATGGCATCTTCGCCAGCACCACCGAAGACCACATGGCCAGCAAGGTTACCAATGGCATCACCAGAGATAGTGATGTCGTCATCACCTTCGCCACCGACTTCATTATCCAGGTCGAAGCTGTTAACTACGTGACCAGCAAGGGGACCAGTGGCATCGCCAGTGATTTCGATGATGTCGTCACCTTCACCACCAATGACGGTGTGACCGGCATCCACTAAACTGACTGCGTCGCCAGTAATGAGCAGGTCGTCATCGCCAGCACCACCAGACAGGGTGTGACCAAACTCGAGCGCATCACGGGCAATGGAAATTTCATCGTTACCATCACCACTGAGGAAGTGAATGTCACCACCGGGAGTATCAACGAAAGCTTTCAGGTCGCCAGTGAATACAGCGTTGCCTTCAAATTCAGGAATGAGGTCGGAACCAGTGGCATCAACCTTAACGGTGGAGCTAATAAGAGAAGTAGCTAGGGTGAGGTTTTCATTGCCAGTAATGCCAATGCTCTCAACTGCCACAATGCCGTCAATTTCTACCGTGTTGGTAATCCCCTTCGAGGTAGTACTAACACCGGAAGTGATACCCAAGGTTTCATAGCCACCGGTACCAGAGAAGTCACTGACATTGACCCGGGTGTTGCCACTAACCTTGTTGAGGGTAACTTGGTCAAGGGTCAGTTCCAGAACATCATCATCTCCAGCCAGGAAGGGGTCACCGATGGTAACGCTAACATCATCACCAAAGAAGTAGTTCTGAACGGTGATGGTTTCCAGGGTGCTTTGGAGATCAACCAAAGAAAAGTCGCCGTTGACACTACCGCTGGCTTTGAGGTTCTTCACATCCGTGACAGTAACGCCACCGGGATTATTAGCGAAGATATTCAGGTCATCCTGGAGCAGGGTGACGTTGAGGTCTTCCACCCCTTTCATTTGTAGTTGAACTAGGTTACTGCCAAAAGTACTAGCTACCCAGTTCACAGTCAGGCTGGTGTCTTCACCGATACCGGTCAGTCTGTCACCGGTGTTTAAGGTATTTGCAGTGAGACCACCGATCGCCAACTCAGGCGCAGCGATAAAGGTGGTAGCAGAAACGATGTCATTACCAACGGTCAAGTTGACAATACTGCCATCGCCAGGGCCATCCAGAATAGCAAGGTCACCCAGGCCAAACACAGCACCAGCAGCAGAACCAGAGATGGTAACCACAACGCTGAATCCTTCAGTCAACTCAGCAATACCATCCAGGAAGGGAGAGTAATCCACGGAAGCCGAAAGCTCACCAGCGGGAATAATCACCGTAATGGGATTGAACTGACCGTTAATGAAGTCATTGGTGTTGGACTCATTGGTACCACTGTTGGGAGCCGTTGGATCACCGGGGGTAAGGAAGAACGTCACCGTTGTATCGGTCGCTTGAGCTTCGCTCAAGGTAACGAGAATTTCGGTTACAGAACCTTCATTCACTTCGGGACGGGAAGCGGTGATATCAACGGTGGTGAAAGTGAAGTCAGATGCGTTGAGGGCTCCCTGAACAATCAGCAACTGAGCATCAGAAATAATACCGAGGGAACCGGCACCGTTGGTTAAGCTGTAGGCATCAGCACCATCCACTACGGGGTTGCCGATGGCGTCGGTCAAAGCTTCCAAGCTATCAGCAATGCTGTAGGGACCACCGAAGCCAGGGATATCAGCAAGGGTTTCCGCTTCAGCAATAGTAACGCCAACGCTGGGATCAGACAGGCTAACGCTGGTGGCATCGATCACCGCAGAGGAGCTAGCCGCAGCGAGAATATTCGCAGATGTATCGAGGATGTGGTAGGGACCAACAAAGTTGCCAAGACCTTGAAGAACTTCAGCTTCAGCAACGGTAACGCCCACACCGGGGTCAGAGAGAGTCACACTGTCAGCATCGAGCACCGCACCGGAAGTAGCAGCAGCCAAGATAGCGGCGGAAGTGTCTTCAATGTTGTAGGCACCTTCAAAGTTACCTAAACCTTGGAGGGTTTCAGCATCAGCAACCGTTACAGGTACGTCAGGATCAGATAGGGAAACTGACTCGGCATCCAACACTGCACCGGAGGTAGCAGCAGCCAAGATAGCGGCGGAAGTGTCTTCAATGTTGTAGGCACCTTCAAAGTTACCTAAACCTTGGAGGGTTTCAGCACCGGCAACGCTTACAGGAACACCGGGGTCAGAGAGAGTAACGCTGTCCGCATCGAGCACTGCACCGGAAGTAGCGGAAGCCAAGATAGCAGCAGAGGTGTCTTCAATGGCGTAGGGACCAACGAAGTTGCCCAGACCTTGGAGAGTTTCGGCACCGGCAACGCTTACAGGAACACCGGGGTCGGACAGAGTGACAGACTCAGCATTGAGTACAGCACCGGAGGTAGCGGCAGCCAAGATAGCGGCAGAAGTGTCCTCAATGGCGTAGGGACCAACGAAGTTGCCCAGACCTTGGAGGGTTTCGGCACCAGCCACCGTTACAGGAACACCGGGGTCGGACAGAGTAACAGACTCAGCATCTAACACGGCAGCGGAGGTAGCAGCAGCCAAGATAGCAGCGGAAGTGTCTTCAATGTTGTAAGCACCAACAAAGTTACCTAAGCCTTGGAGTGTTTCGGCGTCAGCCACCGTTACAGCTACCTCGGGGTCAGACAGAGTCACACTGGTGGCACCGGCGGCAACTTCGGTGTTCGCAAGAATAGCGGCGGAAGTGTCTTCAATGGCGTAGATACCGTCAAAGTTGTCCAGACCTACTAATTGTTCAGCGGTAGCAACATCAACAAATGTGTCCGTGATGCCAACACTGGCGGCACCAGAAACGGCATCACCACCACCGAGAACGGCAGTGGCGGAATCGAGAACATCCCAGGTAACACCAGGAGCCAGAGAATCAGCAGTAGCAAGCAGAATTTCTGCGTCCTCAACGCTCAAAGGCGAGGCCGGGGACTGGTCAGCAACCACAGTGGTAGCACCAACCACAACGGGGTTAGCGGTACCAGCGATTAGATTGTCGGCGCTGTCGCTGATAGTGTAGAAAGGAGGCAAGTCTGCAGTCGCTTCGGCCTCGGCGATAGTGAAGACGTTTACGCCAGCAGCCAGCTCAATAATTTGAGCCTCTGCAGCTAAAACACTGTCGGGAGTTTCGTCAACGCCGGCAACAATTGCGCTAGCTTCAGCGGACTGCTCAGGGGTAAAGGTATTAACACCAACGCTGGAGAAAGTCTCGGCAAAAGAGAGAGAGACATTGGTCTTGTTGGTCAGCGCCTCAAGGCGATCGGTCAGACCAGCCGCAGCGGAAGCATTGTTCAACGCGTTGGGAAAGTCGAGATAGTTGTCGGGGGACAGGGACAACCAGTTAATCCAGTAATCCAATTCCTCCGTGGGGACCAGGGAGGTATCGTTAATGTCAATGTTGTAGAGGTTGGCAAAAACTTGAGCAATGTACTGACGTTTGTCAGCGGTTTGGGGCGCTTGGAAAAATGGATACTTCGCAGCGGCATCGGCGCTGTTGGCAAATAGGGCAACTGCTTCTTCGTAGCTGATGTTTGCCCCATCTGTGGCCCACCAATTCAGATCACTGGCGGATACACCTTTGCCGGTGTACATGATCTGCAGAGCCGCAATTACGTTAGGACTTAGTGCCATAGGACTTCTTAAAACTCCTCAGTTTTTACGGTAAAAAATATACAAAACAGGGTTCATCTATGTGTGTCTCGGAGTTGCTTAGGGTAATCATAGCAAGAATCGCCTTGCTGTCAAGACTAGAGGCATACCGCCGTTAACACGATGAATCCTCGCATTTTTTCGACTATTGTCTACTTGGCGAACAGTAGGACCTGTTCTAGTCAACCCGACGAGGCAAGCCCATAGAGATCGTCTAGAATCGCTACTCCAGGGAAATTATAGCCTACGAATAAGAAAATGCAGAGATATTTTCCCAACTACCGCCCAAAAATCCAGAATGGCCACATAAGCGGGGCAGGAATTCACCATTGTTAAGCTCCCCTACTTTCGCAATTAAAGCTCCGGTTAGGAAAGTTGAGTTTTGGCTGTTTAATCCCCCCTAGCCCCCCTTGGGAAGGGGGAAACTGTCACAAAAGTCCTCCGCCAGAGTTTTAGTGGGTTGATTTAGGGGGATAAACACCTAGCTTTGAACTTTTCAAAAACTTTCTAGAGGAAAGGGGAAAGCTAGTAGTACCAGTTTGGGGCTAGACCGGCGGCAGTGTTAATGAAAATACAGTCTAGGGTGGTTAATTCTCCCTGGGCACCACGGTAGGGCTCGGAAACGTCCCAAAGGCGAAAATTGAATGGCAACAACCAATGGGCAATTTCCGTTAACAGGGGGGTTTCAGGGCCGTAGCCCCGATAGAGCCAGCACTCCAGAAATAAAACGTCAACTTTGGCTAATGTTTGGGTTGCTCCCCGGAGGATGGATAACTCATTGCCCTGGGTGTCGATTTTAATCACCTGGGGTTGGGGTAAACCAAGCTTGACTAAAGCCGAATCTAACGTGAGCAGGGGAACTTGAACAGCATTGATGGAGGGACCACCTTCCGTCATGGGTAAAGTGGTGCTACTGGCGGGGTCGTCAAAAACATTAACCGTTATGGTGCCATCCCGATCGCCGAGGGCGTATTTGTATAGATGGAAGGAAGGATAAACCCGTAACGTTTCCTCCATCAGACCTTGATAATCCGGCACATGGTCAACCAAGGGCTCGAACAAATAGAAGTCTGCCTGAGTTGCTACCTGCTTTATATAGTAGGACCAACCACTGTTGGAAGCCCCCACATCGAAAATCACCTGGGGTTGGTAGCCCAATCGGGCCAAGCGTCGGAACACCTGACGGTCTAGCTGGAGCACCTGGCCATCTAGATCGTCGAGCATTTTTTGGTAATGGGGAGAAAGGCTGGGGGAAGACATTATTCAACTGTAGGCGAAGGGAGCAAGCTGGCCCAGGGCCCCATGACAATTAAAACCAATATTTCCACTGTGGAGCAGGCAAAGTGCTACTCCCAGATCACCTTAAGCGTGGCGTGATTGTTCCGAGAAGGTTGATAAAAACCGATCTCAACAGGGCAGGAAAATGGACCAGTAAAAATCATGTGTCTACAAATTGCCCCGGCTTTTATGTTTAGCTTTGCTGACCACCAACTCAGTTTTTAGGGCCTGTTTGGAAAGTTGAGTTTTGGCTGTTTAATCCCCCCTAGCCCCTCCTTGAGAAGGGGGGAACTGTCACAAAAGTCCCCTTTTTTAAGCCGGAGCTTTAGTGAGGAGATTTAGGGGGATAAATATCTAGCCTTGCACTTTTCAAACACTTTCCTAGGAATCAGATGGGGGGATCGGCAATACTGGCGGTGTAAGGGGAGGTAAAGCCGGAGCGCCGACATCACGGGTTACGGACTCGCCATACTGTTCCAGCACAATGTTTGAATTTTCTCCCATGACGTTGATGGATTGCACCCTAACATTGCCACCGGACAGGCGATCGCCAACGGTTACGTTACGGGCTACGGGTTCCCCAGGGGCTTGGACAATGGCATAGGGACGACTGCCGATTTCGATAACACCGGAAACCACCACAGCCCTAGCATCATCGGGATAAAGTCTGGCCGGCTCCGAATTTGGAAAGATTGAGCTGCCCTTTTGTTGCCCAGGCTCACCTGTGATGCCATTGACTCCTGTTTGTCCATCACTGCTGACAACGTTGCCGCTATTTTCTCCTCCATTCGACACCCCATCTGTTGCCTTGCTCCCATCAGCGGTAGATCCCGGGCTTGTAACCTTTGCTTCAACTGGGATCAAGGCGAAAGGATTTGGCCGACCAGCCTGGATTTCCCTCAAACGTTGATCCGGTAATACGGGGGGAATTAACCCCAGGGCGGCTACATCCACCGGGGGCAGGGGCCGAACGGAGGTCAGGGGCACTTCCGGGGGAGCTATTTCTTGATTCTCGACGGAAACATCGGTTTTTTCACCACCGCCACCGCCGGGGAGAAATCCACATCCACCGCTGAACATCAGCAGGGAGCCAGTTAAAAGGGAGAACAGAGATCGCTTCTTCATTATTGGAATCGCTGCAACACAGCCGAAAATACGAAGGGAGGCGGAGGAGTGGAAGTCTAAATTCGGGGAAATCTGGATTTAACCATTACTTTCACCTCTAATCTTACAGCCTCCCCAAAAAATGCCAAGGGATTAAAGTAAATTCCGCTGGCGATCGTCAAGAAATATTACAAACTGTTACGGGGGCAGTGTAATCAGGAACGCAATGCCTGAGAATGGTTTGGGCAGGTTGCTCGCTGGAGTCCGCTGGTTAACGGCATTGTCCAGTTCGTGACTGCGCCTCGGTTGATAAAATCAGCTTAAAGCCTTTTTTTAACGTTTTAAATCTTTACGGAGGAATCCATCCATGAGTATCGTCACGAAATCAATCGTGAATGCTGATGCAGAAGCCCGCTACCTGAGCCCCGGCGAACTGGATCGTATTAAAGCTTTTGTTACCGGCGGTGCCGCCCGTCTTCGCATTGCTGAAACCCTAACTGGTTCTCGGGAAACCATCGTTAAGCAAGCTGGCGATCGCCTTTTCCAAAAACGTCCTGACATCGTTTCCCCCGGCGGCAATGCCTACGGTGAAGAAATGACCGCCACCTGCTTGCGCGACATGGACTACTACCTCCGTCTCGTCACCTACGGTGTGGTTTCCGGTGACGTTACCCCCATCGAAGAAATCGGTCTAGTGGGCGTACGGGAAATGTATCGTTCCCTCGGTACCCCCATCGAAGCCGTCGCTCAAAGTGTCCGGGAAATGAAAGAAGTTGCTTCCGGTTTGATGTCCTCCGATGATGCCGCCGAAGCCTCTGCCTACTTTGATTTCGTTATCGGTGCCATGAGCTAGGTCTTTGTACCCAAGCTTATTGAAGTGTTGAGCTTAATTATTCAACCCTTTTAGCAATTTTTCCCATTGAGTAAGATTTAAGGAAACCAAAACTATGCAAGACGCAATTACGGCTGTAATCAACTCTGCTGACGTTCAAGGTAAGTACCTCGACGGTGCTGCCATGGACAAACTGAAAAGCTACTTCGCCAGCGGTGAACTGCGGGTGCGGGCTGCCAGTGTAATCAGCGCCAACGCCGCCACCATCGTTAAGGAAGCTGTGGCCAAATCCCTGTTGTACTCCGACGTCACCCGTCCCGGTGGCAACATGTACACCACCCGTCGCTATGCGGCTTGTATCCGTGACTTGGACTACTACCTCCGCTATGCCACCTATGCTATGTTGGCTGGTGATGCTTCCATTCTCGACGAGCGCGTACTCAACGGTTTGAAAGAAACCTACAACTCCCTCGGTGTACCCATTTCTTCCACCGTTCAAGCTATCCAAGCCATCAAAGAAGTTACCGCTAGCTTGGTTGGTGCTGATGCCGGCAAAGAAATGGGCGTTTACCTCGACTACATCTGCTCTGGCTTGAGCTAGTCCTGGATTCCCGTGGGTGATGCTGCCTTGGTTGATTTGCAACTTAGCCAGTAGCCCGTCTGTTGGAACGGGAAGTCGAAAGTGAGTGCTGGGGCCGTTAAAGCCACCACCGGGATCGCCGGGGTTTTAGCTGACCGGTATTGACTTCTGACTCCCGTTCTGTCGCATATGCCAACTTTTTAAGAGAAAACGTTTTAGGAGAGCCACACCCCATGCGGATGTTTAGAATTACGGCTTGTGTTCCTAGCCAAACCCGGATTCGGACACAACGGGAATTACAAAATACCTATTTTACGAAGTTGGTGCCCTATGACAATTGGTTTCGTGAGCAACAGCGCATCATGAAAATGGGCGGCAAAATTGTGAAAGTCGAACTAGCCACTGGCCGTCCCGGCACCAATGCTGGTCTGGCCTAGGCTTGAGACTATTTGTTGCTAATTTAGCAATGTTGAATGGCAATTTTATGAATCAATTTTTTCGAGGTCAGCAATGGCCTCTTTTTTTGTTTGGTTAATCCTCCTCTTCCCTTCTGGCCTGAAAGCAACACCATTCCTGCCGTTTCCATATAGCAACCACCGTCCAACCGTTTTGCTCCAGCGCATCGGCGATCGCCTGACTTTGTTCCACCATAATACCGCTGAGAATGGCCCAACCATGAGGTTTGACCAGGGGGGTGAACTGGGGCAGTAAATTGACAATGACATCCGCCAAAATATTGCAGATAATGCCGTCCACCGGCTGAGCAATTAACTGCTCCAACTCTGGCACGCTGCCCTCATTAATGACCAAATTATCGGGGTGAATTTGGTTCAGATGACGATTATGACGGGCTGACTCCACTGTTAGGGGATCATTATCCACTCCATAAACCTTGGCTGCCCCTAATAAAACCGCTCCAATGCCTAAAATACCGGAACCACAGCCCAGATCCGCCAGAACTTGATGTTTGTCTGGCTCCACCCGCATTTCCAAGGATTCTAAACAAAGCTGAGTGGTGGCATGGGTACCGGTGCCAAAGGCCACACCAGGGTCTAGGCGGAGAATCAGCCGATCCGAATTTTCCGGAGGATCAATCCAGGCCGGATAGATAATAAACCGATCGCCAACGGGGGTGGGTTGCCAATGCTCTTTCCAGCTAATAGACCAATCTTCTTCGTCAATTAATTGCCAATGGAAGCGGGGCTTAGGCACCTGGAGCAGCAATGCGTCCTGCTCACACCAGAGGGCTAGGGCGGCCAAGTCGAGAATTTCAGCCTTTTCCTGGGGTAAATAGCCACGGACAAGCAGGGAATGGGCCTTTTTTTCGGTGGAGGTGCCTAAACAACCGAACTTTTCCAGCCGCCAAAAAGCAGTTTCTTCCAGGGAAGGATGGCAAAGTATTCTAATTTCCCACCAACTATTAGCCGCAGCCATCGATTTCTCCCTTATGTGCGCCAACGGTAGGGAAGATTAACTCCTCCCCCCATTGACTTGGACCCTTGGTGAGCTAATTAGAGCTTAACGGTGTAGGCATCCCGGATACCGGCCACCTTGGTGATTTCCGACAGCAGACCATCGGGCAGAGGATCATCCAAGCTCAGGGCCATAATTGCGTCACCCCGGACAATTTTGCGCCCCACCTGCATGCTGGCGATGTTGACGTTAAAGCTACCCAGCAGGGAACCAATTTTACCAATGATACCCGGCATATCCCGGTGCAAGGTGAACAACATATAGTTGTTGGGGGGAACGTTAATGGGAAACTCATCCACGTCGGTAATGCGAATTTCACCATTACTCAACAGGGCCCCGGTGGCGGAATGTTCTCCCATGGTGCCGGTGGCTTTGAGGTGCAAAGAGCCAGAATAGTCCCGCACGGAAGCATCTTTAGTTTCAATGACCCGGATGCCCCGTTCCTTGGCCTCGATCGCCGCATTGACGTAATTAACCCGTTCCCGTAGAGCTTGGGAGAGCAAACCTTTAATGGCCGCCACCACCAGGGGTTGACTATTGGTATATTCCGCCAAATCTCCCTGTAAACAAACCGTCAGGCGATCGATGCGGCCGCCGGCCAACTGACCCACTAAAGTACCGAGGGTTTCTGCCAGCTTCAGGTAGGGACGCAATTTTTCCATTACATCGGGGGTTAAACCAGGAATATTCACCGCTGAACGGGCCGGCAAACCAAGCAACACATCCCGAATTTGTTCCGCCACATCCACCGCCACATTCACTTGGGCTTCTTCGGTGGAAGCACCCAAATGGGGGGTTAAAATCACATTGCTAAATTCCCGCAGGCGGGATTCTCCTAGGGGCTCCTGGGCAAACACATCCAGGGCCGCCCCACCAATCTGGGCCGTTTCAATGGCTGTTACCAAAGCTTCTTCATCAATAATGCCTCCCCGGGAACAGTTGATAATCCGGGCAGTGGGCTTCATTTTAGCCAGGGTTTCAGCATTGATTAGGTTAGCAGTTTCCGGTGTTTTGGGAATGTGCAGAGTGATAAAGTCCGCTTCACTAAACAGCAAATCCAAGTCCACCAGGGTGCAACCAATTTGGTCGGCCCGTTCCTGGGAAATAAACGGATCGTAAGCTAACAATTTCATCCCCATGGCTTTGGCCACACCGGCCACGTGGGAACCAATTTTCCCCAGCCCCACTACGCCTAAAGTTTTCTTATAAACCTCTGTACCAATAAATTGTTTCCGTTCCCACTTACTTTCCTTAACGGATTTGTTGGCATCGGGGATGTGGCGGGCCAGGGCCATCATCATCGCTAGAGCATGTTCCGCCGCCGCAATGGTGTTACCCTCGGGGGAATTGACCACCACAATGCCCTGACGGGTGGCCGCCGGCACATCAATGTTATCCACCCCAACCCCAGCCCGGCCAATGATTTTTAACTGGCTACCCGCTTGGATAATTTTCTCTGTCACCTTGGTGGCAGAGCGCAACATAATGGCATCGTACTCAGGAACAATGTCTATAATTTCTGCTTCCGATAGCCCAGTTTTGACGTCAACTTGGGCCACTTGTTTGAGAATATCAATGCCGACTTGGTCAATGGAGTCAGAAACTAAAACTTTAGCCATGGTGAATGATCGAAAAATTAATAGCGCTGGGGCCGGCGGGGACAAAAGGCCAAGAGACAGTCCCTGGAGCCAGGCTAGATTCGCTAGATGGAGTTAGTATCCTGGGCCGATCTCCGTAGCCCATTCTAGCGGCTTGGGGGATAACCGTTAGCAATATTTCTGATTCCCTGGGATTGGGGGGGCCAAACCATAGGGAGTTTTCCCTAGAAAGCCTAGAAGTTTTTGGATATAATAAGCAAGGTTAATTTAAAGTAACAAAACTTAAAATTGCCCTGGTTACTGTTCCCCCAGAGCAAAACCTTTTTTTTAAAACCCCCTTTAGCCAACTTTACTCAGCCCCCGTAGTGATTCCCCTTTTAACCACCGCCTTAGCCCAGCCAGGGCTGAATTTTTTGCGCCGCTTACACCGTTGGCGTTCTGGCTTATCCATTAACCCCGCGACCACTGGCATGCAATTAGCAGCTGGCTTCCTTGTGTCGGTGCCGGTGTTTATCCAAGCCCCCCTGGTACGACAGTTTCCCTGGATTTCGCTCGCTTTAACTTTGCCCTGGGTGGCGATCGCCGTTTGGTTAATGAAGCGACCGGAGCAAGAGATGTGGGGGGATTTATTGTTGGGCTTTAGCTGGAGTTGGTTGGCGGGGGCAATTTATTGGGGTTGGTTTCGTTGGGAACCCCTCTGGCATTTACCCATCGAGGCGATCGGTTTACCCTTTGCTCTCTGGGGACTGAAACGGGGCTGGGGAGTGATTGGCCATTTATTCTACCTAGGCTCCCTGGCTGGAACAGCGGTGACTGATGCTTATTTTTACCTGACGGGATTGATGGATCATTGGCGGCAGGTGATGGTGGTGGACCCGGAATTTGCCCGGTTTGTGTTTCAGGCGGCCCTGGCTAAAATCCACACTCCCTGGGGTGCTGCCTGGGCTTGGCTACTACTGGCCCTATTGTTGGGGGTGGGGGGTTGGGCATTGCAACGGCGTTCTCCCGGTTGGCAAGCCTTTGGGGGGGCAGTGTTGAGTACGATTGTCGTAGATGCCCTTTTCTGGCTTGGGGCTATGATGGCCTAAGTCAACTTTTGCCATTATTCTGTGGATAAGCCTGCTCTACCCATTTACCTAGTAGTACATTTTTCTTGTGGAGATGTAACCTTTCCTCTCCAGGGGCGGAGCTATTGGACTGTGGGCCGGAGTCAGGACAATGATTTGGTCATCCGAGACAATTGTATTTCCCGCAACCATGCCATTCTACAGGCGACGGAAGAGGATACCTTTTTGCTAATTGATTTGGGTAGTCGCAATGGCACCTTTGTTAATGGTCGGCGGGTGAGTGTGCCGATCGCCATTCAAGACCAAGACAAAATTACCTTTGGCAAAACGGAAGCGCAATTCTACTCCGATCAAAACGGCACCCCGTCGGGGCTACTGCGGAATCCGGCGGAATGGGATACCCAGACCAATGTGCTCCATGAACGGCGGTTAATTACGGTGTTGGTGGCGGATATGCGTAACTTCACCGGCATGGCCCAACAGGTGGAAGAGGAGTTGCTATCTATGCTGATTGGCAATTGGTTTCGCCAGGCTGGGCATATTCTGCGGGAAGCAGGCAGTTGGGTGGATAAGTACATCGGTGATGCGGTGATGGCCATCTGGTTCCACGGTTACAACGAAGCTACTCCCGCGGAAATTATTCAAATTCTCCATGCGGTTAACCGACTCCAGGCCATGACTGCCAAGTTAAATCAGAAATATGAGCTACCCTTTCCCCTCCGCATTGGTACAGGGATAAACACTGGTTACGCCATGGTGGGCAATACCGGCAGTGGGGACCATCCTGACTACACGGCGATCGGGGATACGGTCAATGCGGCTTTTCGGCTGGAATCGGCCACTAAACAGGCCCATTTCGACTTAGCCATAAGCGAAAAAACCTTCAGTTACTTACAGGACTTGCCCCAATGGTCCGCAACTGTTCAGCAGCACACCATTGAGTTGAAAGGCTACACTAACCCGATCGCCATTTACGGACTGCCCTTTGCTACCTTGGGAACCCTGTTGGATCACACCTCCTTGGAAGATACTACCCCCGCCTCGGAAGGGCCCTAATCGTCCATAATGGAAACCGTTGTAACATTTCTTAACACCTATGCCATTACCCACTTCCCTGACCACCCTGGATGGAACGCCCCTGGCCCCGGAGGTCATTGCCGATAAAGTTGTCCTTTTTGTTAACGTTGCCAGTAAGTGCGGCTTAACCCCCCAATACAGCGGTCTGGTGGCTTTGGACAAGGCCTATGGAGAAAAGGGCTTAGTAATTATCGGTGTGCCCTGCAACCAATTTGGGGCCCAGGAACCAGGCTCCCCAGAGGAAATCAAAGATTTCACCAAAACCAAGTACGACGTTGATTTCACCTTGCTAGAAAAGCAGGACGTCAATGGTCCCAACCGTAGTCCCCTCTACCAATTCCTTGTGGGGGATGGGGAGGACATTAGCTGGAACTTTGGCAAATTTTTAATTGGTCGGGATGGGCAAGTGGTAGCCCGTTTTGACCCCCAAACTAAACCCGATGACTCTTCCTTAATCGCTGCCATCGAAAAAGCTTTGGGCTAAATGCTTGAGCGTGAACAGCATAAACCCATAAACATTGTCTTCCATTGAGCTTGTTGTAATTTTCACCCCAGCCCTAGGCATGGGGTATTTTATTGGTAAAAATCGGCAAACAAGCAGTGTCTACCATGGAAAAACTAATACGGCTGGTGCTAGAAAATTTTACCGTTTTCCTCTTAATGGTTGGCCTGATTCACAGTGGGTTGTGGCTTTGGCGATCGCCAAAAAATCGTCATCGAGGCGACATCATTGAAGCGCTGTTAGCCTATTTTTTACTCTACTCCGTGGCCATTAGCTATTTTTACAATTTTGTTGTCCATGTCTTTTTCGGAGAGGCGATCGCCCAATTTATTGGCTGGGCAGACAGCCCTTTCCAGGCAGAAGTGGGTTTTGCCAGTTTAGGGTTCGCAGTGATAGGAATCCTGGCCTTCCGGGGAAGTTTTGACCTCAGATTAGCGGCGGTGGTGGGGCCGGCTTGTTTTCTCTGGGGAGCGGCGGCGGGCCATATTTGGCAAATTTGGCACACTAGCAACCTGGCCCCAGGCAATGCGGGCACAGTGCTTTACACAGACATTCTGATTCCTGTCATTGGTTTTGCCCTGCTCAAACTACAACAAAAATATCCCTTCAGATCTTAAAAATAAGGTCTGAAAAACTTGCCATACTCCCCCATGGTTGCAGGACAGATGGTTTGCCATCGAGATTAATTACCATTAACCGTAAATTGGTCCAGTGAAGTGGCAAAAGTGTTGACGACTTAATTCTTTCAACTCCTTTCAGGCGATCGCCGGGGGGCATTTGTGGTCAAAGCTTGAAATTTTGGGTGCACCGCTTGCTAAATTCATCCCCATAATTGAGCTGGAGGCGGAGTTAATGGCCGCCTATCCCAACCCATGGCATTGGAAAACAATTATGCGTGATGTTTTTATTGTTGCCGCTAAACGAACTCCCCTGGGACGTTTTGGTGGCTCCCTGACCAATTTTTCGGCGGCGGATTTGGGAGCCCATGTGATGAAAAGCGTCCTGGCCCAGGCCGGGGTGGGGGGAGACCAGCTTGACCTGTACATCATGGGCAACGTATTGAGGGCGGGCCATGGACAATTGATTCCTCGGCAAGCGGCCTTGAAGGCGGATATTCCCGATACGGTGGACGGTTATGCGGTGGATATGGTCTGCTCTTCCGCCATGATGAGTGTGATTAATGCCGCTTTGACCATCCGGGCCGGGGAAGGGGATTTAATTTTGGCTGGAGGGACAGAATCCATGTCCCAAACTGGTTTTTACCTTTCCCACCGGGCCCGTTGGGGCTACAAGTTCCTCATGGGAGCGCCGGAAAATTTAACCGATCTTCTCCTCCATGATGGTTTGACGGACAGCACCAATGGTGAGGGCATGGGGGAACAGACGGAAAAATTGGCCGCAGAGCATGGTTTCAGCCGGGCAGAGTTGGATGAAGTGGCCTGCTTATCGCAACAAAGGGCGGCCCAGGCCACGGAATCCGGCTATTTTGACTCAGAAATTGCCCCCATTGAAATCACCAGTCGCAAAGGGACTCAGGTTTTGGCCAGTGATGAAGGTATTCGGGCTGACACCACCGTGGAAAGTCTGGGCAAATTGCGCTCGGCCTTTGCCAAGGACGGAGTGTTAACAGCGGGCAACTGTAGTCAGATTACCGATGGGGCGGCGGCTCTGCTCCTGGCCAGTGGGGAAGCGGTGGAAAAATATCAATTCAAACCCTTGGCAAAAATTTTGGGAGGCAGTTGGGCGGCGGGTACTCCCAGTCGTTTTCCTGAGTTGCCTATTACCGCTAGCCAGAAACTGTTGGCAAGGCTAGATAAAACCCTGGCAGATTTTGACTTATTTGAAAATAATGAAGCTTTCTCTGTCAGTAATCTTTTATTTGAGCGGCAGTTGGGGGTAGACCGGGACAAGTTGAATGTGAACGGTGGGGCGATCGCCCTGGGCCATCCCATTGGCGCATCGGGGGCCCGGATCATGGTTACCCTGCTCTATGCCTTGCAACAACGGGATAAAACTTTGGGGTTAGCAGCCCTTTGCCATGGCACAGGGGGCGGTACGGCGATCGCCTTGGAGCGGGTTTAAACAGTGGCAAGATCTCCACAATTAGTCCATTTAGTTCACAAATTTCTCAACATTTCGATTTCAACGTTTAACCTATTCACCCAGGAGTCACCATGTTAAGTCTTGGTTTGGAAGATAAAGTGATTGTGGTCACCGGTGGCAATCGGGGCATCGGCGCGGCGATCGTTAAATTACTCCAGGAAATGGGGGCCAAAGTAGCTTTTACCGATTTAGCTACGGACGGGGGTAATACCGAAGCCCTAGGGGTGGTGGCCAATGTCACCGATTTGGATTCCATGACGGCGGCGGCAGCGCAAATCACCGATAAGCTTGGCCCCATTTACGGCGTAGTGGCCAATGCCGGTATTACCAAGGACAATTTTTTCCCGAAACTAACCCCCGCCGATTGGGATGCGGTGCTCAACGTTAACCTCAAGGGAGTAGCCTACAGCATTAAGCCTTTCATCGAAGGCATGTACGAGCGCCAATCCGGGTCCATTGTGGCCATTAGTTCCATCTCCGGGGAGCGGGGTAACGTTGGTCAAACTAACTATTCCGCCACTAAGGCCGGGGTAATTGGCATGATGAAATCCCTGGCTCGGGAAGGGGCTCGCTATGGGGTGCGGGCCAATGCGGTGGCTCCCGGTTTCATTGATACGGAAATGACTTTGGCTATCCGGGAGGATATTCGGGAAAAAATTACCAAGGAAATCCCCTTCCGCCGTTTTGGTAAACCGGAGGAAATCGCCTGGGCTGTGGCCTTTTTGCTATCCCCCGTGGCCAGTAGCTATGTCACCGGCGAAGTATTACGGGTGAATGGGGCCCACCACACCTAACTTTTGCGGTACTGTGCAAGAATCCTAATTTTCTCCTCCCTAATTCTGGGGAGATTTTTTTTAGCCGTCCAAGTCCCCCGCCATCACCGTGGCGATCGCCGTTTTGGCATTGTCTTGAAATTCCCGTACGTTAACCTTGTTGAGCAGGAAAATGGACAAAATTAGCCCCAGGGCTTGGAGGGCAAACACCAAACCGTAGGCCAATACCGCATTGGTAAATAAAGCCTTACCAATGTTCAACACCGTTCCCCCAGCCACTGTGGCTAAGCCCCTGGAAATAGATTGGGCCAAACCCCAAGCTCCAATAAAAGTGCCAGCGGTTTCCACAGCGGTTAGGTCCAACATTAAACTGGTGGCTCCAGCGGTGATCATGCCCGATGCTAAACCGAAGAAGAGTAAACCGGATTTTAACAGAGTCACATTTTGCTGAAATCCCGCCAGAATTAACAGGGAAAAACACAGGGCAGCCAGGGCACAGCCCAGGGAAGTGGTGCGTTGTTTGCCTAAACGGGGGACGACAAAAAAGCCAGTGGAGCCAATGCCCAGGAGGGTGCCCATGCCAAAAAAGGCGTTTAACTGGGTGGTTTCGGAAATGCAAAGATTAAAGACTTCCCCGCCGTAGGGTTCCAGCACCGCATCCTGCATAAATAGGCTCAGGGTTAGTAGCAACAAAAAGCCGAAGAAGATGGCCGTTTGTCGGCTGGCGGTTAATACCTTCAGCGCTTGCCTGAGGGTGATTTCATCCTCCCGTCCCTCGGAACGATCGCCAAAGCGGGAATATTTTTTTTCCACCCCCACCGTGGCCAGCCAAGCCAGGAAAACCACGACCGCCGGCATGATGATAAAGACGGGATTAATACCCCGTTGCAGTTGGGCAATATCGACGGTTTTTTTCACCAGTAGAGCATCGGCATCCAACAGGGCCGGGCCACAAATTTCAGGGGTGTTGAGCAACCGGGAACTGACAATGGCCCCCACCACAATGCCCACCATCAACATGGACCAGACAATGCCCACCAGTTTGGATCGATTATCTTCATCCGACACATCCACCAACAGGGCGGCAAAGGGGGTGGAACTTAAACTCAGAGTGACCCCGTAGGCGGCGAAAACTGCCCCCAGCACAATACTCCAAAAAATGGTTAGGGCTCCCCAGCCGTTATTTTGCAAACTTAGCCCCAATTGCCACACCACCTGGAGGGCAATGAAGGACAAAAAGGTAAAGCCCAAAGCTCCCAACCACACGTAACCAGTGCGATGGTAACCCCACAGCCGCTGACTGTCGGACAGTTGACCGCACCACACCTTAAAAGGACTAACAAATTGATACATGGCGATCGCCGTAGCGGCCACCCAGGGTAACACCGCTAGCTCGTCAATCAGCACCCGGTTGAGTACCCCCAGGGTAAGTAGGGACATAATGCCCAACCCCATCTGAAAGAGTCCGAGACGGAACATAGTCACCAGGGGCAATTTGGGCAACGGGGGTCCGGCCATCGATTCGCTAACGGTCATTACTACCTTGCCAGAGAAAACACCCCGTATTCTAACCAACTAAGGCCTGGCAAAACTTTTCTAGAGGCGATCAAGCATAGTTTTCAGTTCTCCCTGCACCCTTTCGTAGCTGGCCGCTAAGGTCGGGAAATGCCCTGGGTCCATGGCCCGGCAGTCCCGTTGGCGGGTCAGATTTTCCAAAGTTTTAGCCTGTTGTGCCAGGAGTACCGCCCCTAAATTAGCACTGCTAGAACCCAATGTATGGGCGGCCGAACTCAAATTTCCCCAATCTTGATTGGCGATCGCCAGTTTGATCCGTTGCAATATTTCCGGCACTGTCTGGCAATAGATATCGATAATTTCCCGAAGAATTAACTGACCATTTTCTTGATCTAACTCCTGCAGAGAACGGATTATGTCTTGATCAATGGGGGGTAAAGCTGTGCCAGCCGGATCCTCTGGGCAGGGGCTAGAAGAAGATAGCTGGGATTCAAAAGCATTGACATCAGGAATGGCAGTAATCCGATCTTGGCTGGTGGACTGGAGGGCAGTGGCCGCCACCTGTAGGGCCTGTTGCAAGGCTTCTAGACGGATGGGCTTACTGACATAATCATTCATGCCGCTAGCCAAACACCGTTCCCGATCGCCTTCCATGGAATAGGCTGTCACCGCAATGATCCAAGGCCTTTCACTCCGGCCCTGGGATCGTCGAATATGCTCCGTGGCGCTTAAACCGTCCATTTCTGGCATTTCCACATCCATTAACACCACGTCATAATCAGTTCTTGCCAACGCCAATAAAGCCTCTTGGCCGTTATTGACCACATCCACTTGGTAACCCAACTTTTTCAGTAAAAGCCTAGCTACCTGCTGATTGATCAGGTTATCCTCCGCCAACAAAATAGTTAAATTAGAGGAGGAATAAGGAAACAAAGGCCCGCTAATTGCCTCCGTAGACACCAGGGTCGGGGGCTCAGTTTGCCCCAACACGTCCACCAAGGTATTTTCAAGCTCATCGGGGTTAATGGGACTCTTGATCCAGGCTTGCACCGGTGGTTTGTCGCCGCTGTAGCGCTCCCCTGGGGATAGATAAATATCCGTGGCTACTAACACTGGAATGTCCTGTTCCGTAGGGGCCCAGGTTGTAATTTTCCCTAAATCAAAATCGGTGAACTGCTTTCCCCGGCCCTCTGGATAGGGGCAATGGAGGATGAGGGCGCCATAGTTTTTTTGAGTTAATTTGCTTTTGAGATCTTCCCCTAATTTGGTGGGGGAGGAAAAGGTAATTTGCTCCGCTTGGAGACGCCAACTGGCCAAAAGATTTCGCATTCTGGTGGCCCGGCCTTCATCGTAATCTGCCACTAACACCGATCGCCCAATGAAGAGGGAGTGGCGCAAATTATGGACAGAATAGGCACAACTGGGCAGCACCGTTAAATTGACTGTGAAATAGAAAGTCGAACCCTCGATCGTCGGTTGCCCTATCCGCCAAAGTTCAGGGGGATTTCCCACCACACAGCCATTACTTTCAGCCCAGATGGTGCCCCCCATCAAAGCAGTCAACCGCACACAAATGGCCAAGCCTAACCCAGTGCCGCCAAAGCGACGGGTAATGGAAGAATTGCCCTGGCTAAAGGCCTGGAACAAAGCCTGTTGTTGGTTAGGAGCGATGCCAATGCCCGTATCCTGCACCGCAAAACAAATTTGATATTCCCCCTTAGCTGTGTCGTGATCCACCACTTCCACCGTCACCTTGACCTGTCCTGCCTCGGTGAATTTGACCGCATTGCTGAGAAGATTAACCAAAATTTGCCTGAGGCGAGTCACATCCCCCTGGAGGTTGGGGGGAATGGGAGTGAGAAAACGTCGGATCAGAGTGAGGGACTTTTCCCTGGCGATCGGCACCACCACGTCCAAGGCTTCCTCCAGGCATTGCCCCAAATCAAAGGGATACACTTCCAGGTCTAATTTGCCGGCCTCAATCTTGGAAAAATCTAAAATATCGTTAATTAAGGTGAGCAGGGTTTCCCCGCTGTTGCGGATGGTTTGGGCGAAATATTTTTGTTGAGTGGTTAGGTCCGTGTCTAGTAATAATCCGGTCATGCCGATGATGGCATTCATGGGGGTGCGAATTTCGTGGCTCATGGTGGCCAAAAATTCACTTTTAGACCGATTAGCTGCCTCCGCCGCCGTGGTGGCCGCTACCAATTCCTGATTTTGTTCGGCCAATTGTTGCCGCATGCGCCGTTCCATTTCCAGGGACTGTCCCTGAATCATTTCCACCTGTTTTCGTTGGCTGATGTCCCGGTAAAGCCAAAAATGACCCTGGGAGCTATCCCCCAACATGATCGGCACATAATCTCGCTCAAAAAAGCGCCCATCCTCTAGGGCAAGTTCCACTTTTAGCAAGGGTTCCGGGGACTCGATCGCCAAAAAGTTGTGGGTTACCCCCTGGCCATGGGATATAAAGCCATTAATGCGGGGGGCGATCGCCGTTAAATTTTTGCCCAGCAGAAGGTCGGCGGGAAAACCCAGATTAAACAGCCGTGCAAATTCGGGATTGACCACCACAATGGTGCCCTGGGCGTCGGTCATCAACACCCCTGCTTGCATATTTTGCACCAGGATACCCAGGCGGGTGGAAGTACAGGCCAGGGCTTCGGCGGTCTTGGCCTGTTCCAGGAGAGTGTGGTGTAGATTATCCCTGGTTTGCTTCAGTTCCAGGTGGGTTTTTACCCTAGCCAACAGTTCCGGCGGGCTAAAGGGTTTGGTGACATAGTCCACTGCCCCCTTGGCAAAGGCTTGCAGCAAATCTTGTTTTTCGTTGCTAGCAGTGAGAAAAATTACCGGAATATCCCTGGTTTGGGGATCTTGTTTAAGGCGATCGCACACCTCCAGCCCATCCATGCCGGGCATCATCAAATCCAGCAGAATGAGATCCGGTTGGGCCTGGGTCACCCGTTGCAAAGCTTCCGGCCCGGAGGTCACAAAAGTAGTGCTGTAACCTTCCCCTTCCAACAGTTCGGAAATCACATAAATATTCTCTTTTACGTCATCCACCACCAGAATGAGAAAACTCTCCGGCTCAAAAGTAGCAATGGGTGGGTGGGGCTGGGATGGGGACATTACAAATTGGCCCGTTGGTGTTTTGATGATGTTTTGACTGTGTTGAGGAGCCAACTGAGGAAAGGATGGAAGAGTTTGCAGTGGTGATAATTGGGGCGGGGCCGGCCGGGGGCCAATGTGCCCGACAGTTGGCCCAACAAGGTGTCCGAGTCCTGCTAGTGGAGCAACATTCAAATTTTAGCCAAAATAATTACTCCAGCGCGGCTAGTCCTTTGGAAACCATGGCATTGTTCGATCTGCCCCTAGGGGTAGTGTCCCGTTATTGGCGCAATTTGGCGATCGCCGCCACGGAAAAGGAACAAATATGGTACAGCGATCAACCCCGGGGTGTGGTGTTCGATTTTGCTAAATTGCGACAATTTTTAGCGGATACGGTCACGAAAGCAGGAGGGCAAGTGTGGTTGGGGCACCGCTTTTGGGGTTACCAGCAAGTTGGTGATGGTTTGGAAGTTACCCTGCGGCGATCTAGTAAAAATTCCCTAAGTAGTGACTCAGTGGAGAAAGTCGAAAAAGTTACAGTAAAAACTCAGGTACTCATTGATGCAACGGGGTCAAAACGGGCAGTGATTAATTATGGGCAACCCAAAGCGACGGATAACAACCAATATTATCGGGGTATTGGCACGGAATATTTGATTACGGTGGATGAAACCACCCACCAACGTTTTGCGGATACCCTAGTTTTTTTCCTCGGTTACCGTTGGAGTCCCCAGGGTTATTCCTGGATTTTTCCCATGGATAATCACCAGTTAAAGGTAGGGACAGCAATTTTTGCCGGGCAACACCGTTATTTGGGCGAATTGAAGCCGATCCGTTCCTACACCGAAGCTATTATCCGGGATTATTTAAAACTGGAAAAATCCCAATACCATCTGGAGGAAATTCACGGCTCTGTGCTGGACTACGCCGTCAATCAAGGTGACACTTACCATCGGGGCTCCGTGCTGGCGATCGGTGATGCGGTATCAACGGTGAACTTTTTAGGGGGGGAAGGCATCCGCCATGGTATGCAGGGAGCCAATATTGCCGTTCCTTTTGTGGCGGATTATCTCCGGGGTCATGTACAAGCTTTTGAAAAATATGAACAGGCCATGAAAGCCCATTTTGCTGAACCCTGGCAACGGACAGAAAAATTAAGCCAACGGGTTTACCTCGAATTCGGCGATCGCCAGATTGATTTGGGGGTGACCTACTTGAGTTACCTCCGCTATGATGACGTGCTGGATCTCCTTTTCCATTACCGATTTGATAGGATCTATGGGGGCATTACTCCCCTGTTGCTCAAAAAAGTTGCCCAATTTAGCCATCAGTGCCGCCAATGGCTCAGAAAACTCTCACCATGATTAGAGCCAATAAAACCAATTATCCCTAAACGATGAAGGTTAAAGTAATCCTCAAAATCTTAGAACGGGATGGTTGGTACGTAGCTCGAATACGGGGAAGTCATCGGCAATTGAAGCACCCCCACAAGGCAGGTTTGGTAACTGTACCGGGCAAACCCAGTGACGAATTAGCCCCTGGGACACTGGCCAGTATTCTCAAGCAATCAGGTATTACTTTATGAAGTATTTAGTCATCATTGAAACGACAACAACGGGATTTTCCTCCTATTCTCCCGATTTACCAGGATGTGTGGCAACAGGAAAAACGAAGCAAGAAGTTGAACAAAATATGTCGGAGGCGATCGCCTTTCACTTGGAGGGAATGCGTTTAGAAGGATTAACTATCCCAGAGCCAACTTCCTTTTCTGCCTACGTAACAGTTGCGGCTTAATTTTCCCCTCTTCACACCAAAATCATTCCCTGTTGTCAATGGCCCAAAAATCTTCGTCGTTTTTTCCCTACTTAATTGCCGGACTTTGCGCCCTGTTGGGTGCCTGTAGCGGCAACCAAGCATTGCAGGATCGTTTTGCCGCCAATCCTTCCCTGGGTAGTTCCCCCAGTCCCACCACCACTGTTTCCCCCACTCCGACCCCAGAAACTACGGAGCCGGATACCCCCACCACACCGGAACCTACCCCCACGGCCACGTTTTCCACTGGCACTTTTAGCGATCTAGACAAAGTAGGCGATCGCCAAAGGGAAGAAATTGAGGATTTAGCTCAACTAGACATTGTGCAAGCCAAAACAAGTCAGGAATTTGCGCCCCAAAGTAACATCAGTCGGGGAGAATTTGCCCGTTGGTTATTTCAGGCCAATAACGTCTTTTTTGCTAACCAACCCAGTAAACAAATCCGCCCCGCTCCCAATAACGCCACCCCTCTTTTCACCGACGTTCCCCCCACCCATCCCGACTTTGCTCAAATTCAAGGTTTAGCCGACGCCGGCTTAATCCCCTCTAGCCTCACCAACGACCCCACTGCTAGTCAGTTTCGCCCCGATGCGCCCCTAACCAGGGAAGATTTAGTTCGTTGGAAAGTGCCCCTAGATCAACGCCGAGCCCTGCCCAATGCCAGCCTGGAAAATATCAAAGAAACCTGGGGTTTTCAGGACGCCGCCAAAATCAATCCCAACATTTGGCCCGCCCTAGCCGCCGACTTCCAAAACGGCGATCAAGCCAACCTCAAAAGAGTGTTTGGTTACATCACTATCTTTCAACCCCAGCGTCCCGTAACTAGGGGAGAAGCGGCCTCTGCCCTCTGGTTTTTAGGAGTCCAAACCGACGGCTTAAGTGCGAAAGATGTAATCAATGCTCCCGCATCCCCATCCCCCGGAGTTGAGCCCACTGTTACTCCAGATACTGTTAATCCGGATACTCCAGGTAATTCTCCTAATTAATTAAGAGCTAAAATCGCTCACACTGGTTAATTGAACTTAAATTTGACTAAATTTAACTAGCTTTGACCATGGCAGTAACCATGGGTTAAACCTATCCAACCAATAATTGTAATTTCGTCGGGGCATTCAACGCCGATTAAGTCGCCCCAATAGTTGTCAAACTGCCCACAAAAACTCTTGGCATGGACTTTTTTTCTTTGTCCGGTCAAGATAATATTAGTCTGCTGATCAGAGAACTGAACCCCTAAGAGTTGACAATGCCCCTATCCTCCCAACCGGCCATCTTAATTATTGGTGGTGCAGAAGATAAAGTTCACGGCCGTGAAATTTTGCAAACCTTTTGGTCGCGTTCCGGTGGCAACGACGCCATTATTGGCATCATTCCATCTGCATCTCGGGAGCCCCTACTGATTGGGGAGAGATATCAAACCATCTTTAGCGACATGGGAGTCAAGGAGTTAAAAGTCTTGGACATCCGTGACCGTGCCCAGGGGGATGACAGTGGCTACCGATTGTTTGTGGAACAGTGTACAGGTATTTTCATGACCGGGGGGGATCAATTGCGTCTCTGTGGCCTGTTGGCGGACACTCCCCTAATGGACCGCATTCGTCAGCGGGTACATAACGGGGAAATAAGTTTAGCGGGCACCAGTGCGGGGGCGGCAGTAATGGGGCATCACATGATCGCCGGGGGCAGTAGCGGTGAATGGCCCAATCGAGCGCTGGTGGATATGGCGGTGGGGCTGGGCATTGTGCCGGAAATTGTGGTGGATCAGCATTTTCACAATCGTAATCGCATGGCCCGGCTGTTGAGTGCCATCTCTACCCATCCTGAGCTGCTGGGTTTGGGTATTGATGAAGATACCTGCGCCATGTTTGAGCGGGACGGTTCCGTTAAGGTAATTGGCCAAGGCACAGTCTCCTTTGTCGATGCCAGGGACATGAGCTACACTAACGCCGCTTTGGTGGGGGCCAATGCCCCGTTGAGTCTCCACAATTTGCGGCTCAATATCCTCGTCCATGGGGAGGTTTATCATCAGGTAAAACAGCGGGCCTTTCCCCGGGTAACCTAGCCATGACCCAAGGCAGGTAAGGTTCCCTGACCCTGGGGGCTGACTCGGATCAATTGTTCACAGCGAACAGTTTCAGTCAGAGGCCTAGCTTGAGAATGATAGTTGGCGTGTTGCGCTTCTTGCATTGGTTCTTGACTGACACAGATCATGAAAATTCTTAAAACCCTTACCCTCCGCGGCCCTAACTACTGGAGCATTCGACGCAAGAAGTTAATTGTAATGCGCCTCGACTTGGAGGATTTGGCGGAGCGACCCTCCAACAGTATTCCTGGTTTTTATGAAGGGTTGATCAGGGTGTTGCCTTCCCTTGTAGAACATTTTTGCTCCCCAGGGCACCGGGGCGGCTTTTTGGCAAGGGTGCGGGAGGGAACCTATATGGGTCATATAGTTGAGCATGTAGCCCTGGAATTACAGGAGTTGGTGGGGATGACGGCGGGGTTTGGTCGCACCAGAGAAACCTCCACCCCAGGCATTTATAACGTTGTTTATGAATACGTAGATGAACAGGCAGGACGTTACGCTGGCCGAGCCGCGGTGCGCTTGTGTCGTTCCTTGGTGGATACGGGGGATTATTCCCTGACAGAATTGGAAAAGGATCTGGAAGATTTACGGGATTTGGGCGCTAACTCAGCCCTGGGGCCCAGCACAGAAACCATTGTCACCGAAGCCGATGCCCGGAAAATTCCCTGGATGCTGCTCAGTGCCAGGGCCATGGTGCAATTGGGTTATGGGGTTCACCAACAGAGAATTCAGGCCACCCTTAGTTCCCATTCCGGCATTCTGGGGGTTGAACTGGCCTGTGATAAGGAAGGTACAAAAACCATTCTCCAAGATGCGGGCATTCCCGTTCCCCGGGGCACCACTATCCAATATTTTGATGATTTGGAAGAAGCCATCAATGATGTCGGGGGTTATCCAGTGGTAATTAAACCCCTGGACGGTAACCATGGTCGGGGGATCACCATCAATGTGCGCCATTGGCAGGAGGCGATCGCCGCCTATGATCTAGCTGCGGAAGAATCTAAAAGTCGTTCCATTATTGTGGAGCGTTACTACGAGGGCAGTGACCACCGGGTCTTGGTAGTCAATGGCAAGCTAGTGGCGGTGGCGGAAAGAATTCCAGCCCATGTAACCGGGGATGGCACTTCCACCATCACTGAATTAATTGATAAAACCAATCAGGATCCAAACCGGGGCGATGGCCACGCGAACATCCTCACTAAAATCGTGGTCAATAAAACGGCGATCGATGTGATGGAACGCCAGGGTTATAACCTAGACAGTGTTTTACCCAAGGATGAAGTGGTTTACCTCCGGGCCACCGCTAACCTCAGCACGGGAGGCATAGCCATTGACCGCACCGATGATATTCACCCGGAAAATATCTGGTTGATGGAAAGGGTAGCCAAGGTCATTGGCTTGGACATTGCCGGCATCGATGTGGTGACCTCCGACATCAGCAAGCCCCTACGGGAAACCAACGGAGTAATTGTGGAAGTTAACGCCGCCCCTGGTTTTCGTATGCATGTGGCCCCCAGCCAGGGTCTGCCCCGTAACGTGGCCGCACCAGTATTAGATATGCTCTTTCCCCCTGGTACCCCCAGCCGCATCCCCATTTTGGCGGTGACGGGCACCAACGGTAAAACCACCACTACCCGCCTCTTGGCTCACATTTATCGGCAAACGGGCAAAACGGTGGGCTACACCAGCACCGATGCCATTTATATCAACGAATACTGCGTGGAAAAAGGCGATAATACGGGGCCCCAGAGTGCCGCAGTAATTCTGCGGGATCCTACGGTGGAGGTGGCCGTGTTAGAAACGGCCCGGGGAGGCATTTTACGGGCAGGTCTTGCTTTTGATACCTGCGATGTGGGAGTAGTGCTCAACGTAGCGGCGGATCACTTGGGTTTGGGGGACATCGACACCATTGAACAAATGGCCAAAGTTAAATCCGTCATTGCGGAGGTGGTGGACCCCAGTGGTTATGCGGTGCTCAATGCCGACGATCCTTTAGTGGCGGCTATGGCGGACAAGGTGAAAGCCAAAGTGGCCTATTTCTCCATGAACCCCGATAATCCTATTATCAAAAACCACATACGGCGGAATGGTATTGCGGCGGTGTATGAGTCTGGTTATGTGTCCATTTTGGAAGGCTCTTGGACTCTGCGGGTGGAAGAGGCCACATTGATTCCCATGACCATGGGGGGGATGGCACCGTTTATGATTGCCAATGCCCTGGCAGCCTGTCTGGCGGCTTTTGTTAATGGCTTAGATGTTGAAGTTATTCGCCAAGGGGTAAGGACTTTCACCACCTCAGCGGAACAGACCCCTGGAAGGATGAATTTGTTCAATCTGGGTCGTTACCATGCACTGGTGGATTACGCCCATAACCCGGCAGGCTATCGGGCCGTGGGGGATTTTGTCAAAAACTGGCACGGTCAACGCTTTGGTGTGGTGGGAGGCCCTGGCGATCGCCGAGATAGTGATCTAATTGAACTGGGACAAATTGCGGCCCAGGTATTTGACCGGATCATTGTCAAAGAAGATGATGATAAACGGGGCCGGAGTGGGGGAGAAACAGCGGATTTAATTGTTAAAGGCATTTTGCAGGAGAATCCCGGCGCGGCCTATGAAGTAATTTTGGAAGAAACTGTAGCGTTGAATAAGGCTTTAGATCAGGTAGAGGAAAAGGGTTTGGTGGTCGTGTTCCCCGAAAGTGTGAGCAAAGCCATTGAGTTAATTAAAGCCCGTAAACCCATTGGTTAAAGGTTTTCTTCCCCCTTGCTGGAGTCATTGCTATGGACACCACCTACCAAAAAAGTAACCTTGCCTGGGAATTGCAACAGTTAACCCAAAATGGACGGGAATGGCTGGCTTGGCAGACCGATCGCCTGTGGCAGGGAGTGCCGCCGATACCGGGGCTGGACATTCCCAATTGGGAGTGGTGGGAAGAGTTAATTTTCCACGGTTTACTCTGGTTAATTATTGCCTTGGCGATCGCCGCTATTTGGTTTAACCGCAAAACTTGGCAGAGATATTGGCAGAATCTGAGCAACGTTGATCTCAATCCCCATTTTTCGCCCCCAAATCCCGGAGTTAACCATTGGCTCAAAGCTGCTCAGCAGGCCGCCCGCCAAGGAGATTATTACCAAGCCTGCCGATATTTGTACTTGGCCACGTTGCAAATGTTGCAGGAGCAAAGAGGTTTAGAACCGACACCGGGGAGAACTGACCGGGAA
Source organism: Synechocystis sp. CACIAM 05 (assembly GCF_010222815.1). Classification (GTDB taxonomy): domain Bacteria; phylum Cyanobacteriota; class Cyanobacteriia; order Cyanobacteriales; family Microcystaceae; genus Synechocystis. Next base: position 1,448,957 of record NZ_CP019225.1, read on the forward strand.
TATCAGCAGTTAACGGAACAATTTCCCCAGGCCGGTGCCTACGACACCATTTTCACCGTCCATCAGGAACTCTGTTTTGGCCAGCAACAGGCTTCCCTAGAGTTATTTGAAGATTGCCAAGGGGCGATCGCCTCTTTGGAACGGGCTCCGAAAACAAGGACGGATCAGCGAAAATTTGCTGGGTCTTGATCCCGGCGGTGGCGCACTGGAATGGGTTCTCCTTCGCTGTCCCCCACTAAACTGGCGGTGGTTTCCAAAGCTTGACGAAGATGTTTAGCTGCATAAATGGACATATCCCTGGGCACATTAATCCGATCCCGCAGATAACGCAATACTTGGTCTGTACCCTGGGGTGCCACACATTTTTCCCCCGTGGCCAGTAGGGTCAACGCACAGCGCAGAGCTTGATCAAACTTTTCCCCCTGGTTATGGGCATTGACCTTAATAATATTTTCGTGGTGTTTCACCACCCTGGTGATCGCCTCTTGCTTAACATTTTCCGGTTCCGGGCAGGTGGCATCGGGTAAACCAAACCAAGGGCCGTTGTCCACCCGCTGTTGATTCTGCTGGGCCTGGACACTACCGTTGGAGTAACAACCACCCATTTGGGGCGGCAAATCATGGGCATGGGTATGGAAATCACTCTGGGTACCCCTATAGGTCATCCGGGTTTCTAGCGCCGCAAACCAGTCTTTTAAGCGGGGATTATCCTCCCTTAGGGAATAACCTTTGTAATAAAACAAGCTCGCATTCATGCGCTCCACGTAGGGAATAAAAACGATGTCAGCAGTGCTAAATTCTGGTAAGAAATACGGGCCAGGTAATTTTTCCAATGCTTTTTCCACTTGATTCACCACCTGTTGAAACTGTTGTTGATTCCGTTGATCAGCACCGGGAAACATGGCAGGGTAGCAGAGCCAATTACACCAGGCTCGAAACAGTAACCTTTCTAGTTTTCTAAGGGGTAATACCAATGGATCTTCCATCGCCCAAAGCAATGGTCCAAAAGCTTTTTCTAAGGCTATTAAAATATCATCGCTTTCAGTGTAAAATCTACCATCCAGTTCCAAGGCAGGCAACATTCCCGATGGCACTAATTTTTTATACCAATCCTCCTTTTCCCCATAGCAAAACATGGTCACCTTTTTGATTCGGTAAGGAATTTGCTTTTCTTCTAACCATAACCAAACTTTTTGACAATAGGGGCACCAGGCATGGTTATCGCGATAAAGAGTAACTCGTAAAGACTCCTTTGGTTGTCCAAATAATCTCAGAGTTGCCTGGGCATTGGTGGGACCATTAACCGTATCCACCTGATAGTCCGATAGTTCAGCTAAAGCTTGCCAAGAAAGGGGAGTAATCATAAAAATTATTATCTTAATAATGGCGGAACAAAATAAGAAATTTGGGAAAAATATTTTGTGTTTTAACTATAGCAAAAAGTGAGTTATTCGAGACACTTTCAACTTCAAAACGCTTATTCCGAGAAAGTTTCAGTGACTGTTAGTTCTAGCCGTCTCGATCTTCACTATAGTTTCTAATTCAACCAAAATGATCGGAGTGGTTCTAGGACAGCGTTCACATCTTTAATTCTAACTATTAGTATGATCAAAAAATCAGCCAAGTAATGAAATCGGGCTCTTTTCGCGAAATTGTATCATTTTTACGACTGGTAGGTTTTGATGTAAGGTGAAGCGAAAGCATCGGTAGCAACAATATGAAGCAAATTATTCTCGCACTGATTACTTTATCTTTTTCGCCAATGGCGATCGCCGCTTTGCCCCCTCAATATCAGAACGTCAAAGATTTAGAGTGTGTTTGAAAAGTAGGGTGAAGAATGGAAAATGGTGAAAAGAATAAAATTTTCACCATAATTAATGATAATTCGAGAATTTTACAGCACGGACATCACTGATAGCCAGTGG